>DATMBW010000380.1:0-7224 GCA_035559095.1 Ramlibacter sp. | reverse complement strand
GGCCATGATGGACGGCTTCAACCGGCATTACCGCCTGTTCCGGACCGAATCGGCCCGGGCCAAGCACCGGTTCGAAACGGCCGACTGGCACGGCCAGCAGCGTTCCCAGCGCGAGCGCATCGAGTTCTACGACCTGCGCGTGAAGGAAGCGACGACGCGCCTGGAGAAGGAATTCAAGGCCGGCGAGCAGCCGATGGAGGTCTGGCAGCAGGTCAAGCTGCACTACATCGGCCTGCTGGTGGATCACCACCAGCCGGAGCTGGCCGAGACTTTCTTCAATTCCGTCACCACCAAGATCCTGCACCGCACCCATTTCCACAACGATTTCATCTTCGTGCGGCCGGCGGTGAGCACGGAGTACATCGAGAACGACGAGCCGGCCGCGATGCCGACCTACCGCTCCTACTATCCGACGCGCGATACCCTGTGCGACACCATCATCCGGATCGTGGACAACTTCCGGCTGCAGCTGCCGTTCGACGACCTTGCCCGCGACTCCCAGTACGTGCTGGAGGCCATCAGCGTGCGGCTGCAGCACGTGAAGCTGCGCGCCAATTTCCAGATCCAGGTGCTGTCGTCGCTGTTCTACCGCAACAAGGGCGCGTACGTGGTTGGCAAGATCATCAACGGCTTCAACGAGGTGCCGTTCGCGCTGCCGATCCTGCACAACCGGCGCGGCAAGCTGGTGATCGACGCCTGCCTGTTCGGCGAAGACGAGATGCAGATGCTGTTCTCGTTCGCGCGGGCCTACTTCATGGTGGACATGGAGATTCCCTCGGCCTACGTGCAGTTCCTGCGTTCGCTGATGCCGCGCAAGCCCCGGGCCGAGATCTACAACGCGCTGGGGCTGGCCAAGCAGGGCAAGACGCTCTTCTACCGCGACTTCCTGTACCACCTGAAACATTCCAGCGACAAGTTCCGCATCGCCCCCGGCATCAAGGGCATGGTGATGCTGGTGTTCGACCTGCCGTCGTTTCCCTACGTCTTCAAGCTCATCAAGGACCGTTTCCCGCCGCAGAAGGACACCACGCGCGAGCAGATCAAGGCCAAGTACCTGCTGGTCAAGCAGCACGACCGGGTGGGGCGCATGGCCGACACGCTCGAATACAGCGAAGTCGCCTTCTCCCGCGACCGCTTCGAGGACGAGCTGATCGAGGAGATACGCGCGCACGCGCCCAGCCAGCTGGAGATCAGCGACCGCGACGGCGACGGCCGCGAAGAGGTGGTCATCAAGCACCTGTACATCGAGCGCCGGATGATCCCGCTGAACATCTACCTGCAGGAGGCCTTCGACGCCGGGCTGGCCGAGGCCCAGGACAGCGCGGCGGCGGAGAACGCGCACGACCAGATCGAGCGGGTGGTCATCGAATACGGCAACGCCATCAAGGACCTGGTGTCGGCCAACATCTTTCCCGGCGACATGCTGTGGAAGAACTTCGGCGTGACGCGCAACGGCAAGGTGGTCTTCTACGACTACGACGAGATCGAATACATCACCGACTGCAACTTCCGCAAGATTCCGCCGGCGCGCAACGAGGAAGAGGAACTGTCGGCCGAGGTCTGGTACCGGGTCGGTCCCAAGGACGTGTTCCCCGAAACCTTCGGCCCCTTCCTGTTGGGCAACCCGGCCGTGCGCGAGGTGTTCATGAAGCACCACGCCGATCTGCTGGAGGCCACGTTCTGGCAAAGCCACAAGGAGCGCATCCAGGCCGGGTACGTGCACGACGTGTTCCCCTACGAGCGCAGCAAGCGGTTTTCGCGCCGGCATCCGCCCCCCGCGGAGAGCGCGCCGCCGCAAGGGGTTTCCGTTCCCGTCGCGGCAGTCAGCGGGATGGGCGGCTCATGAACGCCAGGGACGCCTGGGAATACGCGAGCTTCGTGGTGACGACGCTCGCACTGCCATTTGCCATCGCCTTTTTCGCCTGGGAGCAGCGCAAGGAGCGCGACAACGAGGAGGAAGAGGGCTACCAGCTGCTGTCCAATGCCTACAACGACTTTCTCAAGGTGGTGCTGGCCAACCCCGACCTGCACCTGAGAACCAACGAGCCGCTGTCCAATCCGACGGCCGAGCAAAATGAGCGGATGCTGGTTATTTTCGACATGCTGATGTCGCTGTTCGAACGCGCGTATCTTGTGGCCTATAAGGCGACAATGAGCGAAACGGAGGCCCGGCGCTGGAACAGCTGGGATGACTACATGCGTGAATGGTGCCGCCGCGAGGATTTCCACAATGCGCTGCCGCTGCTGCTGCGCGGTGAAGACCCGCAATTTCAGAGTTACCTGCGCCGCATCGCGCAAGAGGAGCGCGGCGCCCTCGTTCAACCGGTCAACTAAGCTGAAAGGAGCTTGCAATGTCTGATTCCATCGTTATCGTCGGTTCCGCCCGCACTCCCATGGGCGGCTTCCAGGGCGATTTTTCCTCGCTGTCGGCGCACGACCTGGGCGGCGCGGCGATCAAGGCCGCGGTCGAGCGCTCCGGCATCTCCGGCGATGCGGTGGGCGAGGTGCTGTTCGGCAACTGCCTGATGGCCGGCCAGGGCCAGGCGCCGGCGCGCCAGGCGGCATTCAAGGGCGGCCTGCCCAAGAGCGCCGGCGCCGTCACGCTGTCCAAGATGTGCGGCTCGGGCATGAAGGCGGCGATGTTCGCCCACGACATGCTGCTGGCGGGCACCCACGAAGTGATGGTGACCGGCGGCATGGAAAGCATGACCAACGCGCCGTACCTGATGCTCAAGGGGCGCGGCGGCTACCGCATGGGCCATGACCGCATCTTCGACCACATGATGCTCGACGGGCTGGAGGATGCCTACGAGGCCGGCCGCTCCATGGGCACTTTCGGCGAGGATTGCGCCGCCAAGTACAAGTTCACGCGGGAAGCGCAGGATGCGTTTGCCACCACCAGTGTCAAGCGCGCCAAGGCGGCGACCGAATCGGGCGCCTTCGCCGCCGAGATCACGCCGGTCACCGTCAAGAGCCGCGCCGGCGAGGTGGTGGTGTCCATCGACGAGGGCCCGGGCAAGGTCAAGCTCGACAAGATCGCCGGGCTCAAGCCCGCGTTCAAGAAGGACGGCACGATCACCGCCGCCTCCAGCTCCAGCATCAACGACGGCGCCGCCGCGATGGTGCTGATGAAGGAGTCGAGCGCGGTGCGCTATGGCAGCAAGCCGGTCGCCCGCATCGTGGCCCACGCCATGCACTCGCAGGAGCCGGAATGGTTCACCACCGCGCCGGTGGGCGCCGTGCAGAAACTGCTGGCCAAGACCGGCTGGAAAGTGGGCGACGTGGACCTGTGGGAAGTCAACGAAGCCTTTGCCGTGGTGCCGATGGCGCTGATGAAGGAACTCGGCGTCGGCCACGAGGTGCTGAACGTCAACGGCGGCGCCTGCGCGCTGGGCCACCCGATCGGTGCGTCCGGCGCCCGCATCATGGTCACGCTGATCCACGCGTTGAAGGCGCGCGGCGGCAAGCGCGGCATCGCGACGCTGTGCATCGGCGGCGGCGAAGGCACGGCCGTGGCGCTGGAACTGCTGTAAGGGCTGTCCTGCCCCCGGCCCGCCGCCGGGGGTTGGAGCCGGCGCCGTGAGCACCATCCTCGTCATCGGCGCGTCGCGCGGCATCGGCCTGGAGTTCGTCCGCCAGTACCGCGAGCAATGGGACCGCGTCTTCGCCACGGCCCGTGAAGACCCGGGGCTCGCGCGCATCGAGAGTTTCGGTGCGCGCGCCATGCGGCTGGACGTGACCGACCCGGCCGGCGCCGGCGCGCTGCGCGCGCAGCTCGAGGGCGAGAAGATCGACATCGCCATCTACGTGGCCGGTGTCTATGCCAGGGGCAATGCCACCGTGGAGCCCGCGCCGCAGGAGTTCGACCGCGTCATGCACACCAACGTGCTGGGCGCGATGCGCTTGCTGGTGCGGATCGCGCCCCTGGTCGAGGCGGCGGACGGGCGCTTTGCGTTCATCACCAGCGAGATGGGCCGCATCGGCGGCGTGGCCACCAGCCACGGCTGGACCTATCGCGTGAGCAAGGCCGCATTGAACATGGCGGTGGCCGCGGCCCAGCACGATTACCCGCGGGCGACGCTGGTGGCGATCAATCCCGGCTGGGTGCGAACCGAGCTGGGGGGCGCGGGCGCGCCGCAGGACGTGACGAGCAGCGTCGCCGCTATGCGCCAGAGCTTCGCCGGCCTCACGCGCCGGCACAGGGGCGCTTTCCTCAACTACGACGGCCGCCGTTTCAAGAGTTGGTGATCGATGCGCAATTGGCCCGCCGCCCGCCGCTTCGAAACCATCGCGATGGCCGGCATCCTGGTGCTCGCGCTGGCCTTGCGCCTGTGGGGCCTGGAGCAAAACGGCTGGGGCGCCGATTACTACAGCGCGGCCGTGCGCAGCATGGCGCTGGGCTGGCACAACTTCTTCTATGCCGCCTTCGATCCGGAGGGATTCCTCTCGGTGGACAAGCCGCCGATCGCGCTGTGGCTCCAGGTCGCCGGCGTGAAGCTGCTGGGCCTGCGGCCGCTGGGCGTGCTGCTGCCGCAAGTGCTGGAAGGCGTACTCTCGGTCTGGGTGCTGTTTCGCATCGTCCGGCGGCGCTTCAGCGCCATGGCGGCCCTGCTGGCCGCGCTTTTCTTTGCAGTGACGCCCATTCTGGTGGCGGTCAATCGCACCAACAACATGGACAGCTGCCTGCTGCTGGCGCTGCTGCTGGCCACCTGGGCCTTCATGAAGGCGGCCGAAGAAGGCAGCCGGCGCTGGCTGTTGATCTCCCTGGCCGCGATCGGCATCGCGTTCAACATCAAGATGCTGGCCGCTTTCATCGTGCTGCCCGCGATTTTCATCATCTACCTCATCGGCGCGCCAAAGCGCTGGCCGCAACGTCTGGCCGACTTGAGTCTGGCAACCCTCGTCCTGGCTGCGACCGCCTTGCCGTGGGTGCTGGTTTATGAGTGGACGCCGGCCGCGAGCCGGCCCTGGGTGGGCGGCAGCACCGGCAATTCCATGCTGGAGTTGCTGGTCGGCGCCAATGGGATGCAGCGTTTCGTGTCGCGGCTGAAGCAGCCTGCGGTGGCAGCCAACCCGCAATCCGCGCCGGCCGCCCCGAACACAGCTGCCGCCGGCCAGCGGTCGCGCAATATCGCCTCGCGATTGTTCGTGCACGCGCCGACCGGGCCGCTGCGGCTGGCCGATGGCCAGCTCGCGGCTCAAGTGGCGTGGCTGTTGCCGCTGTCCGTGGCGGCGCTCGCGATCGGCGCCTGGCAAAGCAGGTTGCGGCGGCCGCTGTCGCCCGAGCACCTGGCGCTGCTGTTCTGGTTTGTGTGGCTCCTCACCTACGCCGCCGTCTACAGTTCCGCGGGCGGCACCATGCATTTCTATTACCTGTCCACATTGGCTCCTGCGCTGGCGGCATTGGCGGGGGTGGGCGTGGCGCGCCTGTGGGCGTGGCACGGCCAGGGGGGCCGGCGTGCCTGGGCGCTGCCCTCGGTGCTGGCGCTGACCGCGGTCTGGCAGCTTCGCATCCAGGCCGACGCCCTGGGCTGGACCCTGGCGGAAATGCAACGCCCGCCAATGGAGTGGGTGAGCGTCCTGCATATGGCTCTCGCCGGCGCCAGTCTCGTGGCCGCGCTTGCGCTCGTGCTCGTGCCGATGCTGCGATCGGGGCCGGGCGGAGAGCGCCGCGCATGGGCGGCCGGCGCCCTGGGCCTGGGCGTCGTGGCCCTGCTCGCGGTGCCGATGGCATGGACCTTGAGCAGCGTGCTGCGGCCCGGCCATGGTGTGCTGCCTTCGGCCGACTTGTACCGGCTGGCGCCCGGCCCGGCGGGGAGCGAACCGGCGCGCGCCTGGTTCGGCCGCGCGGCCGACACCTCCAGGCTGGTGGCGCTGCTGCGCGCCAAGCGTTCCTCGGAGCGCTTCTTGCTGGCGACCACGACGACGCACCTGGCCGATGCGATCATCCTCTCCACGGGCGAAGCCGTCATGGCGCGAGGCGGCTATCACGGGCTCGACCGTGCGATTTCCGCGGAACGTTTCGCGCAAGGGGTGCAGGCCGGCGAGGTACGCTTTGCGATGGTCGGGGACGCGCCCACTGTCAGCCGGATGCTGGGCGCTGACGCCGCCGGCAAGACCGTGGACGACTGGATCCGCGCCAACGGAACGCCGGTTGCCGCCAGGCGCTGGCGCGGCCGCGGCATGCCGGCCGGCGCCGAACTCTATGACCTGTACCCCGAGCCCGGATTCGTCAATTAGGAAGGACAACTCCACATGCTGCTGACCCAAGACCAGGAAATGATCCGCGACGCCGTGCGCGCGTTCGCCCTCGAGCAGCTCTGGCCCAACGCGCCGCGCTGGGACAAGGAGCACCACTTCCCGCGCGAGGCGCACCGCGGCCTGGCCGCGCTCGGGGCGTATGGCATCTGCGTGCCCGAGGAATTCGGCGGCGCCAACCTCGACTACGTGACGCTGGCGCTGGTGCTGGAGGAAATCGCGGCCGGCGACGGCGGCACCAGCACCGCGATCAGCGTCACCAATTGCCCGGTGAACGCCATCCTCCTGCGCTACGGCAGCGCCGCTCAGAAAAAGCGCTGGCTGGTGCCGCTGGCGCAGGGCGAAATGCTGGGCGCGTTCTGCCTGACCGAACCCCATGTGGGCAGCGACGCGTCGGCGCTGCGCACGACGGCGGTGCGCGACGGTGACGGCTACGTACTCAATGGCGTCAAGCAGTTCATCACCAGCGGCAAGCACGGCCAGCTCGCCGTCGTGATCGCCGTCACCGACAAGGGCGCGGGCAAGAAGGGCATGAGCGCTTTCCTGGTGCCGACCGACACGCCCGGCTATGTCGTCGCGCGGCTGGAGGACAAGATCGGCCAGCATTCGAGCGACACCGCGCAGATCAACTTCGACAATTGCCGCATTCCCGCCGACCACCTGATCGGCGACGAAGGCCAGGGCTACCGCATCGCCTTGTCGGCGCTGGAGGGCGGGCGCATCGGCATCGCGGCGCAGAGCGTGGGCATGGCGCGCAGCGCCTTCGACGTCGCGCTGGCCTACGCCAAGGAGCGCCAGAGCTTCGGCACCGCCATCTTCAACCACCAGGCCGTGGGCTTCCGCCTGGCCGAGTGCGCGACCCGGCTGGAAGCGGCCCGCCAGCTGATCTGGCACGCCGCCAGCCTGCGCGACGCCGGCCGGCCCTGCCTGAAGGAGGCCGCGATGGCCAAGCTGTTCGCCAGCGAA
>DATMBW010000379.1:0-6416 GCA_035559095.1 Ramlibacter sp. | reverse complement strand
CGGCCTTGTCGGCCGGGTCGCGCCGGGCGCCGGCGTCGAAATCGATCTGGACGTCCACCATGGGGATGGTGGGGCTTTCGACCAGAAAGACGCCGGCCCCGCTGGGCTGCGTCCAGTGCTGCACCGGGATTGCCGCCAGCGTGCGGCCTGCGCACACCAGCAGCAGCGCCGCGAGCGCCCAGGCCGGCGCGGCATGGAGGATTTTCTTGTTGCCGACGGACATGCGTGCAAGCCCTCTCAATGGCGCAGGCCCGGCGGGGGCGTGCGGGATTTGCGATTGGGATCGACCGGCTGCGGCCGCAGGATACCCACCGTGAGCTGGTCGTCGCCGAAGTAGCGGGCCGCGACGGACTTGACCTGCTCCGCCGTTATGCCGCGCAAGCGCTGGATCAGGCGCTCGCGGGCGTCCAGCGGAAGGCCTTGGATCCAGTCGCCGCCCAGTTCGCGCGCCTGGCTCATCACCGAGTCGAGCTCGTACACCTCGGCCGCGATCCACTGCGTCTTCACGCGGTTGAGTTCGGCCTCGCTCACGCCGTCACGAGCCACCTTCGCCACTTCGGCACGCAACGCCGCTTCCAGCTGCTCGGGGGTCTTGCCGCGGGCCGGCACTCCGTCCAGCGTGAACAGCTGCGGCCCGCGGCCCCATAGTCCGTTGCCTGCGCCGGCGCTGTCGGCCACGCGGTCGCTGCCCTGTGTGAGAGCGCGGTCGAGCCGCGCGCCCCGGTAGCCATCGAGCACGGCCGCCAGGACCGTCAACGCAAGGGCGTCGTCATTGTCACCTCCGGGCTCGAACGAAGAGAGCTGCGGCACCTTGAACGCGAGCGCGACATAGGCCTGCTCGGCCGGCGCCTTGAACTCCATGCGGCGCAGGCCCATCTGCTGCGGCTCGCCGTGCGGCTTGCGCGTCGGCACGGCCCGCGCTGGAATGGCGCCGTAGTATTTGATGGCCAGCCGCCGCACCTGCGCGGGATCCACGTCGCCCGCGACCACGACTGCGGCGTTGGCCGGCACGTACCAGCGCCGGTAGAACTCGCGCACATCCTGGGCCGTCATGGCGTCCAGATCGCTCATCCAGCCGACGACGGGCCGCCGGTAAGGCGACGCCTGGAACACGGTGGCGTTGAGCGCTTCCCACATCAGGGACCGCGGCGAATCCTCGGTGCGCAGCCTGCGCTCCTCCTTGACCACCTCGATTTCGCGCTTCAGTTCCTCCTCCGGCCACTGGTTGTTCGCGAAGCGGTCGGCCTCGAGCTTCATGACCTCCTCGAGCTTGCCGGCGGGGATCTGCTGGAAATACCCCGTGTTGTCGCGGCTCGTGAAAGCGTTCTCCCGCCCGCCCAGAGCGGCGACCCGGCGTGAAAATTCGCCGGATTTCACCTCGCGCGTGCCCTTGTACATCATGTGTTCGACCACGTGCGCCACACCGCTGGTTCCGTCGACCTCATCCATGCCGCCCACACGCACCCACAACATGTGCACCGCCGTCGGCGCGCGCCGGTCCGGCTTGACGATCACCGTAAGCCCGTTGTCGAGTTTGAACTGCTCCACCGGTGGCGTTTGCGGCAACGCGGGCGGGGCGAAGGAGAGCGAGGAAAGAAGGGAAATACTCCAGAAGATGCGCCGCATGGGGTGTTTCATAGAATCGTGTGATTCTAAAAAGCGCAGCAATGTTCAGTTTCTTCAGGAAAAAGCCGGCGCCTCCGGCTTCCATGCCGGCCGCCACGCAGCCCCCCCCGCCGGCCGCTCCGACCGGCGGCAGCCTGATCGGCAGCGCGCTGGTGCAGCCCATCGAAATTCCGGTGCCGGCTCCGGTCGCACCGGAGCGCCAGCGCTGGCTGGAAAAACTCAGCTCGGGCCTGCGCAAGACCGGTTCGAGCATTTCACTGGTGTTCACCGGTGCGCGGATCGACGACCATCTGTACGAGGAGCTCGAGAGCGCGCTGCTGATGGCCGATACGGGTGTCAAGGCCACGCAGTACCTGCTCGACGAGGTCAAGCGCCGGGTTCAGGCCAGCGGTGCCACGCGGCCGGTGCAGGTCAAGAACATCCTCGCCGATTCGCTCACGCAGATGCTGCGGCCGCTGGAGAAAACCCTGGTGATCGGCGAACACCGCCCCACGGTCATCATGGTGGCCGGCGTCAACGGCGCGGGCAAGACCACGTCCATCGGCAAGCTCACCAAGCACCTGGCCCACGAAGGTGCCTCGGTCCTGCTGGCGGCGGCCGACACATTCCGGGCCGCGGCGCGCGAGCAACTGGCAATCTGGGCGGATCGCAATACGGTGGAGATCGTCAGCCAGGAGGGCGGCGACCCCGCGGCCGTGAGCTTCGACGCCGTGTCCGCCGGCAAGGCGCGCGGCAAGGACGTCGTGATCGTGGACACTGCGGGGCGCCTGCCGACCCAGCTGCACCTGATGGAAGAGCTCAAGAAGATCAAACGTGTGGTGCAGAAGGCCGAACCCACGGCGCCCGACGAAGTCCTCCTGGTGATCGACGGCAACACCGGGCAGAACGCGCTGGCGCAAGTCAGGGCATTCGACGACGCGCTGCAGCTGACGGGCCTGATCGTCACCAAGCTCGACGGCACGGCCAAGGGCGGTGTGCTGGCGGCGATCGCGCAGGAAAAACCGGTGCCCGTGTATTTCATCGGGGTTGGTGAGAAGCTCGAAGACCTGGAAACTTTTGATGCCCGCGAGTTCGCGCTCGCCCTGTTGTCATGACCGTTGCCTCCGCCGAGCCCAAGCCCTCCGAGCCGCGCCTGACTTCCCTTTCCCACGGCGGCGGCTGCGGCTGCAAGATCGCGCCGGGCGTGCTGTCCGAAATTCTCAAGGGCACGGCGCGGCTGCCCGTCCCGCCCGAGCTGCTGGTGGGGATCGAAACCTCGGACGATGCCGCCGTTTACCGGCTCAACGACGAACAGGCCCTGATCGCCACGACCGATTTCTTCATGCCCATCGTGGATGATCCGTACGACTTCGGGCGCATCGCCGCCACGAACGCGATTTCGGACGTGTACGCCATGGGCGGCCGGCCCATCATGGCGCTGGCATTGGTGGGCATGCCGGTCAACGTGCTGAGCACCGCCACGATCGGCGCCATCCTCGCGGGTGGGCAATCCGTGTGCCGCGACGCCGGCATCCCGATCGCGGGTGGACACACCATCGATTCGGTGGAGCCGATCTACGGCCTGGTCGCGCTGGGGCTGGTTCATCCCGGCCGGGTCAAACGCAACGCCGACGCGAAGGCCGGCGACGTGCTGGTTCTGGGCAAGCCGCTCGGGGTGGGCGTGCTGTCGGCGGCCTTGAAGAAGGACGCGCTGGATGCCGGCGGCTACGCCCGGATGATCGCCACCACCACGCAACTCAACACGCCAGGGCCGGATCTCGCGGCCATGCCCGGCGTGCACGCCCTGACGGATGTGACGGGTTTCGGCCTGGCGGGCCATGCCCTGGAGCTGGCCCGAGGCTGCGGCCTGCAGGTTCGCATCGAATGGGCTCGCGTACCGCTTCTGCCTGGTGTGCGCGACCTGGCCGGGCGGGGCATGGTCACCGGCGCTTCGGGACGCAACTGGGCCGGCTACGGCGCTGAAGTCGAACTGCCGCAGGGGTTCGCAGCCGCGGACCAGGCGTTGCTGTGCGACCCGCAGACCAGCGGGGGGCTGCTGGTGTCCTGCGCGCCGCAAGCAGTTGACGAGGTGCTGGCGGTGTTCGGCCGCCACGCTTTAACCGCAGCCTGCGTGATCGGCGCGGTCGGAGCGCCGGGTTCGCCGGCCGGGGTGGTCATCGGCTAGGAGTCTGGGCTCCTACGATCGGGGAACTCCCTGGGTCAGACGCCGGGCATCTGCGTTTCCGCGCGGGCCCAGCTCGCGTAGTCCGGGCTCGCACGCATGGGCTCGGCCAGGAATTGCGGCACCTCGTAGGGATGGTGCTTGGCAAACAGCGCCTGCAGTGCGGCCGCGCAGCCTGGCAGGGACTTGATCACCAGGCGCACCTCGCTCTCCTCGCGCAATTCGCCTTGCCAACGGTACAGCGATGTGACGCCTTCGTCGATCTGCACACAGGCGGCCAGTCGTTGGGCCAGGATCTCGCGGGCCAGCGCCGTGGCGTCGGCCCGCGATCCCACGGTGGTCGTGACGCTCAGAATCTCGAGTCCTTCGATGTCTTGCATGGAATAGGCCTTTCGCAATGGCCTCATTCTTGCGCACGGCCGCCGCGGCCTGAAGATCAGCTGGATACCGTCTCGCCGCGCGGCTGGTGGATCAGCTCGCAGGGCAGACCGACCAACGCCTTGGGCGAGCCTTCGGTGCAGCTGCCGGCCTGGAACCACAAGCCGGCAAAGCAAGTCCCTTCCAGGATGACCGAGGCCTTGGCGACCTTTCGGACCCGGGCGTCGATCACGGGCAGGTTTTGCAGCAGGATTGGCGTGGCGACCGGGTCCCACTTGAGAATACGGACATAGCCCACGAAGGCAGTCAGCCCCGTCGGACCCCGGCCGGAGCGCTTGATGCGGACTTCGAAACTGTCCTTTGGCAGGAGCATCCGGCGCAGCGAGTCAACAATAATTCTGAAGTAATAATTTTCGATGTCGCTGGAACTTAGCTCCGAAGTGAGGACCGAATTGCCGTTGGCCGACCCCGCGTCGACGCCTTTCCTGGAAAAGACCCGGCTGATCATCGCCTTCATGTATTCGCCCCCCGCCTTCCCTGCGCATGCCTGGCTGCGCTTGTTACTATATGTCTCATGATGTTAACGAAAGTCAGTCACATGCGGCAATCGAGAACACCCTTTGATGCCAGGGAATACCCTGATTCCTGTATGCTGGGAGCAGAGCTGGAGACTGACTGAACTTCGCTTTTAGCACTCTATCCAAGAGAGTGCTAACATAACGAGTATCTATGAAAGGAGTTTCTGGCATGTCCACGACTATCGGGACCCCTGGCACGGCGTTGGCGGTGGCCAATCCGTGGGCCGTCGTTCCATCCCTGGGCAACCTGGACGCTTACATCTCGGCAGTAAACCGCCTTCCTCTGCTGACTCCTCAGGAGGAGCACGAGTTCGCGCGGAAATTCCGTGAACACAACGACATCGAAGCGGCCGGGAAGCTGGTGCTGTCGCACCTTCGGCTGGTGGTGTCCGTCTCGCGCAAGTACCTCGGGTACGGGCTGCCGCACGGCGACCTGATCCAGGAGGGCAACATCGGCTTGATGAAGGCGGTCAAGCGCTTCGACCCGGACCAGGGCGTTCGGCTCGTGAGCTACGCGCTGCACTGGATCAAGGCCGAGATCCATGAGTACATCCTGAAGAACTGGCGCATGGTCAAGGTGGCAACCACCAAGGCCCAGCGCAAACTGTTCTTCAACCTGCGCTCGATGAAGCAGGGTTTCAAGGACGAAGCCGATGCGCAGACGCACCGCGACAGCCTGACCGATGCGCAGATCCACATGATGGCCAGCGAGCTGAATGTCAAGCGCGAGGAAGTCGTCGAGATGGAAGCCCGGATGGCCGGCGGCGACGTGCTGCTCGATCCGGTGCCCAACGACGATGGCGACGAGGGTTTTGGCCCGATCGCCTACCTGGCGGACGCCAGCCATGAGCCGACGGCGGTCATCGAGTCGCGCCAGCGCGACGCGTTGGCCACCGACGGAATCGCGGCCGCGCTCGAACAGCTCGACCCCCGCAGCCGGCGCATCGTGGAAGAACGCTGGCTCAAAGTCAACGACGATGGATCGGGCGGTTTGACGCTGCACGATCTGGCCGCCGAATATGGCGTCAGCGCCGAGCGTATCCGCCAGATCGAATCTGCGGCCATGAAGAAGATGCGGAAGGCGCTGGCCGAGTACGCCTGAGCGCCGTATCGCTTCCGCGACACTGCGAAAGGCCCGGCTCCCGGGCCTTTTTGCTGTGCAACAATTGTTGAGTGAGGAGATTCATCTACGTTTGTGCGGTGGCGCTGCTGTGGCTCATCGTGCAGAGCCCGGCGCTTTCCCAGGTAGCGCCGGTGCAGGCGCCGCAAGACGGCGCGCCCCCGATCCTGCTGAGCCCCGAACATCCGGTGCTGTCGCTGGATGGGCGCAGCCGCTACTGGCTCGACCCGACGGGAATCCGCACCATCGACCAGGTCGAGGCGACCGCCGATACCCTGCCTTGGGCCCTGCGACAGCGTGGTGGCAGCTATGTCGTCGACGGCAGGGCTCTTTGGTTCCAGTTCGATGCTGCCAGCAAGGGCAATGAGCGCTGGTACGTGCAGCTGGCCTCTTCCGGAATCGACCGCGTGCAGATGTTCTACCGCGGGCCGGACGGGCGCTGGGTCGAGCAGGAAGCCGGCGACAGCAAGCCGGTATCGCAGTGGCCGCTTCCGGGCCGCTTCCCCACATTCGAGCTGTCCTCGCCGGCGGCCAAGCCGGTGCGCTACTGGTT
>DATMBW010000378.1:0-18443 GCA_035559095.1 Ramlibacter sp. | reverse complement strand
CGTGCGGCGCCGGTTCCAGCGGGGACGCCGGGCTCCCCAAGCCGGAGGGCGGCAGCAGCCGGTCGTATTCGTCCTTGACGACGCGGTAGCACCCGCACGCGTGCGCTTCGAGCGCCTCGCGGTCGCGTACCGCGAACACGCCGCGGCGACAGCCCACGATTCCGGCTTCGCGCAACCGGCCGGACGCTTCGGTCACGCCCTCGCGCCGCACGCCCAGCAGGCGCGCCGCGAACTCCTGCGTCAGTGGCACCTCATTGCCCTCCAGCCGGTCCAGGCTCGTGAGCAGCACGCGGCAAAGCTGCTGCTCGATCGAATGGTGGCGATTGCACACCACCAGCTGGGAAATCTGCGTGATCAGCGCCTGCGTGTAGCGCAGCAGATGGCGCATGAAACTGCCGCCCCGCTCGAACTCTTCGAGAAGGCGGTCGCGGTCCAGGGCGAGGCCATAGCCCGCGCAATGCACCACGCCGCGGGTCGGCACCGCATCGCCGCCCATGAACAGCGGCAGCCCCACCAGCCCCTCGTTCCCGATCACAGCCAGCTGGCCGCTGGCGCCGTCCGGCATTTCCTGCACCAGCGACACCACACCGGCCAATGGAAACAGGGCGCGGGCCGATCCCCGGTGCGGATCGGCCAGCACATGCCCTGCCGGCAGGTCCACGAAGATAAGATGGGGCAGCAGGCGCTGCTGCACGTCTTCGGGCAAGGCCGCGAGCAAACCGCTCTGCGCAAGCAGCGCCGCGAGCGCACGGTGATGTAAGCCTGTGGCAGCTGGTGATTGCATGTGCTCACTCTAGCCTCGCCGTTGACCGTACAAGGTGACACGTAACGTTTCGTGTCATATGGCTGTGCCTGCCACAGGGCCCAACGCAGAGCTCGGTTGTCGTATGGATCAGTAGCCTGGGACACACTGGACAGGAACGCATGAGCGATAACATGAAAAGTTGCCGCCTTTAGCGTCTGCTTACGCATAAAATTGCTCGAAGCGCAACATAGTGAAACAAGTGCAAGCAGCACACCGGGCTTCGCGGTCCCGAACGTTCGCTTACATCCTTACTCTCGCTTGCACTGCGTACCAACACATCGGTGCGTTAGCGAACCGAGGAGCCGTGCGTGGGAGGGGATGCATGGGTCTACGCGGGCCAGCGCCCCATCAAAGGATGACGGACTTTGTTCGCTGGCGAACAGAGTCCGGCGCGCCGTCGCTCTATCCTGCGTCGCAGTTGCATTCGCATTCGCCCGCATAAGCAGGAGGCGACATCGATCAGACATTGGCCAATCGTTTGCTGGCCGCGTTGCCGCGTGTGGAGCGGCAGTCGCTGCTGGCGCATTGCGAGTACGTGGAGCTGACAGCTCCGTTGCCGCTGCAGGAAGAGCAAGGGCGGCTGCGGCACACGTATTTTCCTGTCGACAGCACGATTTCCGTGCTGGCGCCGGCCGACGAGCGCCGGAGCCTGGAGATCGCCGCGGTCGGCTGCGAAGGCCTGTTCGGCCCCGAGTCGCTCACCGAGGTGGATTCGTTCGAGCTCACGGGGCTGATCCAGGGCTCGGGCCACGCCTGGCGCGTGGACGCCGCCACGTTGCAGCACCTGGCGACCAGCCATGACAACCTGAACGTCATTCTCATGAAATACCTGCACGTGGTGCTGGTGCAGACCGCCAGGAACGTCGCGTGCTGCCGGTTCCACTCGCTGGAGCAGCGGCTGGCGCGCTGGCTGCTGACGCACAGCGACCGCAACTGGTCCACGGATGTGCCGGTCACGCACGACCAGCTGGCCCTGATGCTGGGCGCGCGGCGCGCCGGCGTGACGGTTGCGGCCGGCCGGCTCGAGCAGCGCGGGTTGATCCGCGGCGGCCGCGGCCATATCGTGCTGCAAGGCCGCGAGCAGTTGATGAAGGTGGCCTGCAGCTGCTACTTGTTGGACCGCCAGACCTACGAGCAAGGCATGCGCGTGCCGCCCACGACGCGCCGGTATTGACGCATTCCGTCGGCCGGCATACGCGCCATCGCCTGCCGCGCGGCACTAGAATGGCAGGCGCCCCAAGCACCGGCGCGGCGGCGGCCAACGCCTCAGCTGCGCCCCAGGAGACTGTCACACATGCCCCCCACGAACGCGGCGGATGCCGACGACAAGCGCACGCAATTGCGCCAGGCGGCACTCGAATACCACGAGTTCCCGACTCCCGGGAAGATCGCTATCCACGCGACCAAGCAGCTGATCAACCAGCACGACCTCGCGCTGGCCTATTCGCCGGGCGTGGCCTCGCCGTGCGAGGAGATCGTCAAGGACCCGAACGCGGCGTTCAAGTACACCAGCCGCGGCAACCTGGTCGCCGTCATCACCAACGGCACCGCCGTGCTCGGCCTGGGCGATATCGGTCCGCTGGCCGCCAAGCCCGTGATGGAAGGCAAGGGCGTGCTGTTCAAGAAGTTCGCGGGCATAGACGTTTTCGACATCGAGATCAACGAGAAGAACGATCTGGACAAGCTGGTGGACGTGATCGCGGCGCTGGAGCCCACTTTCGGCGGCATCAATCTCGAGGACATCAAGGCGCCGGATTGCTTCTACGTCGAGCGCAAGCTGCGCGAGCGCATGAAGATCCCCGTGTTCCACGACGACCAGCACGGCACCGCGATCGTCGTGGGCGCGGCCATCATCAACGGACTGAAAGTGGTGGGCAAGGACATCAGGAACGTCAAGCTCGTCACCTCCGGCGCGGGAGCCGCGGCGCTGGCCTGCCTGAACCTGCTGGTCAAGCTGGGCCTGCCGCGCCAGAACATCTTCGCCACCGATCTCGCCGGCGTCGTCTATGTGGGCCGCAAGGAGCTGATGGACGAGGACAAGGTGCAGTTCGCGCAGGAAACATCGGCGCGCACCCTGGGCGAAGTCATAGCGGACGCCGACATTTTCCTGGGCCTGTCGGCCAGCGGCGTGCTCAAGCAGGACATGGTGCGCAAGATGGCGGCCAGCCCGCTGATCCTGGCGCTGGCCAACCCCAATCCGGAAATCTCGCCGGAAGACGTCAAGGCGGTGCGCTCCGACGCGATCATGGCCACGGGCCGGACCGATTACCCGAACCAGGTCAACAACGTCCTGTGCTTCCCCTACATCTTTCGCGGCGCGCTCGATTCGGGCGCGACCACGATCACGGTGGAGATGGAGATCGCCGCCGTCCACGCGATCGCCGATCTGGCGCAGGCCGAGCAAAGCGAGGTGGTGGCCGCGGCCTACTCCGGCCAGCAACTGGCTTTCGGGCCCGACTACCTGATTCCCAAACCGTTCGACCCACGCCTGATGATGAAGATTGCGCCGGCCGTTGCGCAGGCGGCGGCCGACAGCGGGGTGGCGTTGCGGCCCGTCAAGGACATGGACGCCTACCGCGAGAAGCTGCAAAGTTTCGTCTATGCCTCGGGCACGGCGATGAAACCCATCTTCGCCGCGGCGAAGACGGCCGCCAAGAAGCGGGTGGTCCTGTGCGAAGGCGAGGAGGAGCGGGTGCTGCGCGCTTCGCAGATCATCGTCGACGAGGGCATTGCCCGACCCACCCTGATCGGCCGGCCGGGCATCATCGCCCAGCGCATCGAGAAGTTCGGCCTGCGCCTGAAGGAGGAACTCGATTACGACGTCGTCAACGTCGAGCAGGATTACCGCTACCGCGACTTCTGGCAGACCTACCACCGGATGGCCGAACGCAAGGGCGTGACGGCGCAGATGGCCAAGATCGAGATGCGCCGCCGCCTGACGCTGATCGGCTCGATGCTGCTGTACAAGGACCAAGTGGACGGCATGATCTGCGGCACCTGGGGCACGACGCCGATCCACCTGAACTACATCGACCAGGTGATCGGCCGACGTGCCGGCGTCGCCACTTATGCGTGCATGAACGGGCTGTTGTTGCCGGGCCGCCAGGTCTTCCTGGTCGACACGCACGTCAACTACGACCCCACCGCCGCGCAGCTGGCCGAAATTACCGTGTTGGCCGCCGAGGAGATGCTGCGCTTCGGCCTGAAGCCGAAGGCCGCGCTGCTGTCGCACTCGAATTTCGGCAGCAGCAACCAGCCCAGCGCGGTGAAGATGCGGCAGACGCTGGACCTGCTACGCGCCCAGGCGCCCTGGCTGGAAGTGGACGGCGAGATGCATGGCGACGTCGCGCTCGACGGGGCGGCCCGCAACCTGCTCATGCCGCACAGCACCCTGGCCGGCGACGCCAACCTGTTGGTGCTGCCCAACATGGATGCAGCCAATATTTCTTACAACCTGCTCAAGACGGCGGCGGGCGGCAACATCTCCATCGGCCCGGTACTGCTCGGTGCCGCCAAGCCGGTGCATATCCTCACTGCCAGCGCGACCGTACGCCGCATCGTCAACATGGCGGCGTTGACGGTGGCCGACGCGAACGCGGCAAGATAAGGCCATATTAGACAGCTGGTACTAACTTGCCGGCGATGATTCCGCCCCGGCAATAGCCATGGTGGCTGCCCAAAAATTGAGCAGCCGCTTGCCTTTTGGATTGAGATAAGTCACACTAGCGCCTTGAATTTTCCGGGTTTACCCGGAGCGTGGCGTCCCCCAAGGTCACCGAAGAAGGTCCAATCATGGCGCGCATCGCGGCTGTCAAGTTTGCGCTTACTAGCTGCTTGTTGGCAGTCGCGATCACCGCTCCGCTGGCGCAAGCCAGGTCGTTGATGGACCGCCCCGCCAGCCAGCCGGCAATCATTCAAGTTGCTGAGCTGCCGAGGCAGGGCCGGGAAACTTATGAACTGATCCGTCAGGGCGGACCGTTCCCCCATGGCAAGGACGGTGCGGTGTTCGGCAACCGGGAGCGCTTGCTGCCGACCGAAAAGCGCGGGTTTTACCGCGAATACACCGTGGCCACGCCGGGATCGCGCGACCGGGGTGCCCGGCGCATCGTGTGCGGCGGCCCTGCCCGGACGCCGTATACCTGTTATTACACCGCTGACCACTACGCAAGTTTTAGAAGGATCGTGGAGTGACCCCCAGATGAAGCGGGACCTGTTTGTGACTATGGAAAGAGACGCGGAGATGGATGCACCACTTCGTCGAGAAAACAACGACACGCCGCTCAAAGGCGTGCGCACCAATATCGTGCAGTCGATCCGGGCCTTCAGGGTCCAGGAGCTGCAGGACAGCGCGCGCGCGCTGGGGCACCACTTCCTGTATGCCAACCTGGCCAACGGCCAGAGCAAGCAGGAGGTGCTGGACCTGATCGCGCAGCAGTTCATGCTGCCGGCGCACTTCGGCAAGAACTTCGACGCACTCTACGATTGCATGACGGACCCCGTCCACAAGTCGGGCCCGCAGCCGGGCTTCATCGTCGTGCTGGAGCAGATTCCGGCCAACGCCAAGTTCGACAAGGAAGCGCGCGAGCAACTGCTGGATATCTTCCGCGACACGGCCGATTATTGGGCCGACCGGAAAGTACCGTTCAGGTGCTTCTATTCTTTTCTGTAGCCCGTTCTGCACACACCAGCCAAGCAGAACGGGCGAACGAGGCTCAAGGCGCCGAAGCCGTTGCCGGCATCGCGCTGCCCACCGAAACGGGCGAGAAGATGCCCACCGACAAACTCGTGGACGTGTCGCCGCTGGCGCTGCGCATGAGCAGCCCTTTCAACGCGGGGTATTGGCTCGCAGCGGCATAAGCATTAACTCAAAAAACACTCCGTGTTTTTGAGTTGTTAGCCAGGTAAAAAGGCCGGGGAAACCCCGGCCTTTTTGTTGCAAGGCCCGCTGCATGTTATTCCGCGGGCAACAGCCGAGAGAGCGTCTGGGCAACGCGGACGTATTCCTCCACCGGCACCTCTTCCGCGCGGCGCTGCGTGTCGAAATCGCCGAACTTTCTTTGCTCCAGCCACTTGCCCAGCGTGTGGCGAAGCAGCTTGCGGCGCTGGCTGAAGGCGACCTGCACCAGCTGCGAGAGCAGCGCGGGGTCCACGGCGGCGGGCTGCGGCAGCGGCACCATGCGCACGACGGCGCTTTCGACGCGCGGGGGCGGCTCGAAAGCCTCAGCCGGCACGGACAGCACCTTTTCCATCGCGTAACGCCATTGCAGCATCACCGACAGGCGGCCGTAGTCGCTCGTCGCGGGCCTGGCGACCATGCGATCCACCACTTCTTTTTGCAGCATGAAGTGCTGGTCTTCGATGTTGCCCACGAAATCCAGCAGGTGAAAGAGAATCGGGGACGAGATGTTGTAGGGCAGGTTGCCCACGACACGGATTTTTGCCGCGCCCAGCGAGCGCGCCAACTCGGCGAAATCCACCCGCAGCACATCGGCCTCGGTAACGGCCAACTGGCCGTGGTTGCGCAGCCGCGCGGCGAGATCGCGGTCCAGTTCGATGACGGCGAGTTTGCCGAGCCGCTCCACCAGAGGTTGCGTCAGCGCCGCCAGTCCGGGCCCTATTTCCACCATCGCCTGGCCGGCCCGCGGGTCGATCGCCCGCACGATGGCCTCGATCACGGCAGGGTCAGCGAGGAAATGCTGGCCGAAACGCTTGCGAGCGATGTGTTTCATCTGAGGGCGTCATAGCGGTTGATCCGCGATCCATGTCCGGCTATCGGGCAATGACCTCGGGTCAAGCCCGGGATGACAAGGCTGTCGATCCGCCGAAGCTCCCTGTTGCGACAGGGAAGGACAGGGCCTGGCCGCATCAGGACGGCGGTTCGCGAAAATCCACATAGGCGCGGCCGCGCACATCCTGCGCCCATTGCGCATAGGCCTCGTCGAGCTTCTTGTCGCGCACCAGATTGCGCGCGATCTCACGCTGCTCGCGCTGGGTCAGCGTTGCCTGGCGGCGTTCGAGCAGCTGGATGAGGTGCACGCCGAAACGCGAGATCAGGGGCTCGGCGATCCGGCCCGGCTGGAGGCTGTTCATCGCGTCCTCGAATTCGGGGACGAACAGGCCCGGGCTGGCCCAGCCCAGGTCGCCGCCGTTGGCCGCGCTCGCGTCCTGCGAGAACTCGCGCGCCAGCTGCCCGAAGTCGGCTTGGCCGGCCTCGACACGCTTCTTGAAATCGGCCAGCCGCTGCCGCGCCGCCGCCTCGGAAAGCTGGGCACTGGGGCGCAACAGAATATGGCGGGCGCGGCTTTGAGTGACGTGCATGCCGGGCAGGCCTTGGCGGCGCTTCTCGATCACCTTGATGACGTGAAAGCCGGCGGCCGAGCGCACCAGCTCGCTCACGCCGCCTTCCGGCAGCGCCTGCGTGGCCTGGACGAACAGCGGCGGATAGCGGTCCGCACTGCGCAGGCCAACCTGGCCGCCACTGGCCGCCGCACCGGGCGAATCGGAAAATTCGCGGGCCAGCCTGGCGAAGTCCTCGCCCGCGCGCGCGCGCTCCAGCAGCCGCTGGGCCTTGGCGCGCAGGCTGCCGACTTGTGCCTCGTTCGCATTCTCGGGCACGGCCACGAGGATATGGGCCAGATTCAGCTCCATGGGAGCAGCGTCGCCTCCGCCCTGCTGCTGCTCGCGCAGGAACTGGTCCACTTCCAGGTCGGTCACCTTGACGCGCGGCTCAAGCTCGCGCTCGCGCAACCGCGTGAGCAGCAACTGGTTGCGCAAGTCCTCGCGGAATTGCGACAGCGCTATGCCGTCCGCCGCGAGCCGCCGCCGCAGTTCCGGCACCTCGATCTGGTTTTGCCGGGCCACGTTCTGTTCGGCCTGGTCCACCATGGCGTCCTCGACCTTGATCCCCATTTCACGCGCGAGCTGAAGCTGGGCCTTTTCGCTGATCAACCGCTCCAGCACCTGCCGGGCGAAGACGGCACGTGAAGGCGCCGGCTGGCCTTGCTGAGCCAATTGCTGCTCGAACCGGAGCATCCGCGAGCGCACTTCGTTGTTGGTGATGGGCTCCGAGTTGACCACGGCGACGATGTAGTCCGCCGGCCGCGGCCGCGTGTCTGCGGCACGGGGGCTCGTCCCGGTTGCGCCGGGCTGGGGCACCGGACGCAACCCCTGGGCTGCGGCGGGCAGGGCGAGCGCGAGCGCTATACAGGCCAGCCATGGGATATGAGGGCGTTGGTTCATGGTCTCTATTGGTAATTGCTGAAACGGCTGGGGGCCGTCACTTGTTCGCGCAGGAACTGGTAACGCGGGATATTTTCCTTCAGTGCCTGCAAGGCGTTCGAGCCCAGCCGGGTGAATCCCACGAATTCGAGCTGGAACAGGATGCGTTTGTTCGACGTGGTGGTACTGCTTTGCAGTCGTTCCACCACGATCCGGCCCAGCCAGCAGCCCGCGTCGTATTCCAGGCCCACCACCGCATCGACCAGCCTGCTGTCCTGAAGGCTGAAATTGAGCCGCCCGACGCTGTACCAGCGGCCTTCGCCCTCGCCGCGTCCCGGTCCCAGGTTCTGGCCCTTGTCGCCCCAAAGGTCGTTGATGGGCCACTGCCAGCCCACGTCGATCTGTTCGCTCGAGCCGCGCTGCAGCCGATAGGCGGCACTGATGACGCGATAGTTGCCGGGGCTGTAGCGGCCCCCGATGGTCGAGCGGATGGAGCGCCGGGTCTTCGGGTTGTATTGCAAGGTGGTGTCGAAGCTCCATTGCGGCGCCCAGTTGATCGTCGCGCCGAACAGAAGGTCCGACAGCCGCTCGCTCACTGGCGCCTGTCCCGGCAAGGTGACGCGCTGGTCCTCGAAGCGCAGCCGCTGCGCGATGCCGAAGCGGGCTGCCTCCGCCCCGGTGTCCGAATCCAGCAGCCGGGTGCTGGCGCCCAGCGTGAGCAGGTTGTTGTCCGAAATGCGGTCGTTGCCGCCGAACGCGTTCTCGGTGTAGATCGTCGCGAAGTTGAAGTCGTTGGCGGCCGAGTCGTAATTGGGCAGCTGGCTCTGGTCGCGAAACGGCGTGTACACGTAGAACGCGCGCGGCTCCAGCGTCTGGCGGAAGCTGCGGCCGAAGTAGCTCGCGTCGCGCTCGAACACCAGGCCGCTGTCCAAGCTGAAAGTGGGCACCGTGCGACTGGCCGAGCGGTCGCCGTTGGCCAGCCCGGCATCGAACTGGTACTGGGTCGCGTGCAACTGCACCTTGGGGGTGAAGAACCAGCCCGGCGCCTGCCACGGGCGGCTGATCTGCGCCAGCGTGAAGCCGCGCTGGGCGTTGGGCTGGCCGGTCAGCGTGCGGTCGCCCTCGAATCGGGTGTAGTCGGCTTCGACGTAGGTATCCAGTCCGCCGGGTACATTGCCCCGCGCAAAGCGCGCCACCACCTGGGGCAGCCGGTCGTAGGGCGGCACGATGGGCGTCGTCACGTCCTGCAAGGTCTGCCATTTCAGGGCCCGAGCCGCGACGGAGAAATCGCCTCGCGCCCACGACAGGTTGCCGTCGTTGGCCAGCAACCGCTGCGTGAGGGACGCGGTCGAGCGGGAGAAATCGCGCCAGTAGTTGTCGTCGCTCACCCGGTTGAGATTGAGGTTCAGGCCGAGCGGGCCGGTGGGCCAAGCGGCGCCGACCACGGCATCGTGCTTGAAGGCATAGCCCCAACGATCCTGCTGGCGCAGGCGGTCGTCGGGCATGTAATTGGCCCGCAGCCGCCCCGCGTAATCGCGCTCCAGGTAGCGAAACTCGGCGCCCAGGTCCATCCCGCGCTTGCTCATTAGTGTGGGATAGAAGGTGGCGTCGCGGTTCGGCGCGATGTTCCAGTAATAGGGGATCGTCAGCTCCACGCCGCTCAGGCTGTCCAGGCCGATCGTGGGCGGCAACAGCCCCGACTTGCGCCGTTCCGACAGCGGAAAGCTGAGCGAGGGCACCGGCAGGATCGGCAGCCCCTTGAAGTTGAGCACTGCATCCGTGGCCTGGCCGGTTTCTTCCTCGTTGTCGATGCGGATGCTGGCCGCGCGCAGGATCCAATCGGGCATCCAGCTCGGGCCCGGCTTGCGCTGGCAGGTGGTGTAGGTGGCGTTGCGGATGATCGCGCGCTTGTCGTCGATGAAGTCGACCCGGTCGGCCTCGCCATACGCGTCGTTCTTCAGGAACCGGTAGCGCGGCTGGTTGAAGAATCCTTCGAATGCTTCGACTTTCAGCTCGAGCAGCGGACCCTCGAAAATATCGCCCGCGCGGTTGATGCGCACGTCGCCGCTCGCCTTCGCCAGGTCGTCGGGCTGGTAGTACTCCAGCCGGTCGGCGCGGATCACGGTGTCGCCGCGGCGCAGCTGCGCTTGTCCTTCGATCACGGTTTCCAGGTCGGTGCGGCCGTAGACGCGCTCGCCGGACAGGTAGGTGGGAAGCCGCCCGCGCAGCGACGGCGGAATGTCCTCGCGCAGCATGGGACCAGGCTTGAGCGGCAGCTGCGGTTCCGCCTGGGCACGGGCCGCGCAGGCGTGCAGCACGGCCCAGGCCACGAGCGCCACCGGTGTCAGGGCAAAGCGGGCGCGAACGGCCTTCGGTTTCAAGTGCATCAGAAGGGTTGAGACCCGCCGCGGGGACGCGCCCGGCCGGCAGGACTGGATTTGTAGAATGGATTATCCATGAGCGCACCCGTGAACCAGTCCCTCGCCCCGGCCGCCTCCGTCATGTGGGCCGATCCGCAGCGCCAAGCCGCCTTTGGCCGGTGGCTGGACCGCATGGCCGGCGAGCACGGCTTGCAACCCGCCAGCCTGCGCATAGCGTCGGCCGATGCGAGCTTCCGGCGCTACCTGCGCATCGATTGCCTCAACGGCAGCCGCATCATCATGGACGCGCCGCCGGACAAGGAAAATTGCCGCCCGTTCGCGAATGTCTCGCGGCTGATGGCCGAGGCCGGCCTGAACGTGCCACGCGTCCTGGCATGGGAAGAAGCGCTGGGCTTCATGCTGCTCGACGACCTGGGCACGCGCACCATGATCGAAGCGGTCGATCCGCACGACGCCGCGTCCAGCCAGCCGCTGTACCTGCGCGCCCTCGACGCGCTGGTGGCCTGGCAGTCGGCGTCCCGGCCCGGCGTCCTGCCCGCCTACGACCAGGCGCTGCTGGCCCGTGAGCTGGCGCTCTTTCCCGACTGGTACCTGGCACGGCACCGCGGCGTCGAGCTCGAAGGGCGGTCGCGCGAAACGCTGGACGCCATGTTCAAGCTGATCATCGAGCGCAACCTGGCCGCGCCCACCGTTTACGTGCACCGCGACTTCATGCCGCGCAACCTGATGGTGCCCGCTGATCCGGCCGAGCCCCGCCTGGGCGTGCTGGACTTCCAGGACGCGGTGGAAGGGCCCATCACTTACGACATCGCCAGCCTGATGCGCGACGCCTTCCTGAGCTGGGACGAGGAATTCGTGCTCGATATCACGGTGCGTTACTGGCAGCGCGCGCTCAAGGCCGGCTTGCCGGTGGACCGTGACTTCGGCGAGTTCTACCGGGGCGTGGAGTGGATGGGCTTGCAGCGCCACCTCAAGGTGGCGGGCATCTTCGCGCGGCTGACCTTGCGCGACGGCAAGCCCAGGTACCTGGCCGACGCGCCGCGATTCATCGGCTATATCCGCGCGACGGCCGGCCGCTACCGTGAACTCGCGCCCTTGCTGCGGCTGGTGGACCGGGTGGAAGGCACGCAGGCGGCCACCGGCTACTCCTTCGGCCGGATGTGACGCGCGCGGCGATGCCCCGCTTCCACTGCCCCGTGCCACTGGCCAGCGGCCAGGCGCTGGACCTGCCGGCCGGCGCGGCCCGGCACGTGCAGGTGCTGCGGCTGCAGCCGGGCGCGCCCATCACGCTGTTCAACGGCGCCGGCGGCGAATTCGAGGCGCTGATCGACTCCATGGGCCGCAGCGACGTGCGTGTGCGCATCGCCCGGCATCGCGCGGTGGAGCGCGAGGCCCGGCGCGAACTGCATCTGGCCGTGGGCATGCCCGCCAACGAACGAATGGACTGGCTGGTGGAAAAAGCCACCGAACTGGGCGCGGCCAGCATCCAGCCGGTGGTGGCCGAACGCAGCGTGCTCAAGCTCAAGGGCGAACGCGCGGGCAGGAAGCAGGCGCACTGGCAGGCGATTGCCGTGGCCGCGTGCGAACAGTGCGGGCGCAACCGGATTCCCGCGGTGCACGAGGTCCTGGGGTTGCGCGAATGGATCGCCGGCGTTTCCGCCGCGGCGCGGGTCGAATCGGGGGCGGGCGGCGCGCGAGCGGTCCGCTTGCTGCTCTCGCTCGCGACCCAGGCGCATCCGCTGCCGGCCGCCGCGCCCCTCGATGGCGCGATCAGCCTGCTGTCGGGGCCGGAGGGGGGCTTGACTGCCACCGAGGAAGCCGCCGCGCTGGCGGCGGGCTTTGCGCCCGTCACCCTGGGCCCGCGCGTGCTGCGCGCCGAGACCGCGCCGCTGGTCGCGCTCAGTTTGCTGGCCTGAAGGCCGCGATCGGGATGCAAAGCCTCGAATGAAAAAAAACCTCGGCCTGCTGGCCACCTGCCAGGGCCTGTACCTCACGAACAACGTCACCTTCATCGCCATCAATGGCCTGGTGGGACTGGCCCTGGCGCCGCTGGGATGGATGGCGACGCTGCCGGTGATGGGATATGTGGTGGGCAGCGCGCTGTCCACCAACGTGGTCGCCGCAACACAGGAGCGCTTTGGGCGCAAGGCTTCGTTCCAGGCGGGACTGGCGGTGGCGCTGCTGTCGGCGCTGCTGTGCGCGTATGCGGCCGCCAGCCGCAACTTCTGGCTGCTTTGCTGCGCGACCGTCGTCGCCGGCTACTACAACGCCAACGCCAGCCTGTACCGGTTCGCGGCCGCCGAGCTGGCGCCGGCCGCGGTGCGCGAAAAGGCCGTGTCGCTCGTGATGGCCGGAGGGTTGTTGGGCGCGGTGGTCGGCCCCAACCTGGCCGCGCGCACCCGCGACCTTTCCAGCGTGCCGTTTGCCGGCGCCTATCTCGCGCTGGCCGCGGTCGCAATGCTGGCGATGGCGCTGATGGCCTTCATCGATTTCCCAGCCACGCCGGTTCGCGGTGCTGCGCCCGTTGGCCGGCCGCTCGGGCGGATCATGCGCCAGCCCGTCTTCATCGTGGCCGGCGTTTCGGGCGCCCTGGGATACGGCGTGATGAATTTGCTGATGGCCGCGACGCCGATCGCCATGCAGCAGTGCAGCCTGCCTTTTTCGGACGCGGCGCTCGTGCTGCAGTGGCATGTGATCGGCATGTTCGTCCCCGGCTTTTTCACCGGCAGCCTGATCAGGCGGTTCGGGCCGTTGCCGGTCATGGGCGCCGGCGTGGCGCTCAACGTGGGCTGCGTCCTGGTGGCGCTGTCGGGCGTGCAACTGCACCAGTTCGTGGTGGCGCTGTTCCTGCTGGGCGTGGGCTGGAACTTCCTTTTTACCGGCAGCACCACGCTTTCGCTGTCGGCCTATGCGCCCGAGGAAAAGGACCGCGCCCAGGGTGCGTTGAACTTGCTGGTATTCGTCACGCTGGCCGTGAGCTCGCTCGCGTCGGGGGTGCTGGTCACCACCCGGGGCTGGAACCTGCTCAACTACGGCTCGCTGATTCCGCTCGCGCTGACGGCGGGTGCCCTGCTGTGGCTCGGCCTCAGAACCGCTCGTTCAGCCACTGCCTGAGCGTCTCGAACACGGGCTCGGAATCGAGCTCGTTGAAGATTTCGTGGAACAGGCCGTCGAAGCAGCGCACGGTCACCACCTGCGCCGGCGCGGCGGCGGCGAAGGCGCGGCTGCCGCGGGGATCGACCAGCTTGTCGGCGCCCGCGTACATCAGCAACGTGGGGACCTTCCATTGCGCGGCGCCCGAAACCACCAGCGGCCCGCCGTCGGCGATGAACCGCGCCAGCCGGCCCGAGACGCGATCGTGCACGGAGGCGTCCGCCTTGTACGCGGCCACCACATCCGGGTCATGCGAGATGAAATCGGGGTCCAGCCCATTGGCCACCGTCAGGTTGGGCGCGACGCGCGGCAGCATCGCAAGCAACAGCCGCTGGAACGAGTTCAGTCCGGCATCCAGCGCGGGCGATGAAAGCACGAGGCCCTCGACATCCGTATCGCGCAACGCCACCTGGCAGGCGGCGACCAGGCCGCCCAGGCTATGCCCCAGCAGGATCAGCGGCAGCCCCGGGTCCATCCGGGCGCGGGTGCTCTCGATCACATCGCCCAGGTCGTCGAGCAGCCGCATCGTCGTGGGCAGCGCTCCGCGCACGCCGTCCGACTCACCATGGCCATACTGGTCGTAGCCGCGCACGGCGAAGCCCCATGCGTTCAGCCGGCGCGCCACGTGGCCGTAGCGCCCGGCGTGTTCGCCCAGGCCATGCACCAGGAGAACGACCCCCCGCAGGTTCACGCCTTCGGGCAACGGCCAGTCCTGCAAGGCGATATTGCTGCCGTCGCTGGCAGTGAAGGTCGACAGGGTGGAGTCGTCGGCGTCCCGGATCATGGGGGCCGATGATCGCTCGCCAAGCTCGACCGTGCAAGCCGTCGGCTGATCAACGCTCGCGCGGTGAATCGCTTCGCTAGAAACTTGTGCGGTAGATCACAACTTTTCTGGGGCTACCGCGACTGCGCGATCACGTGCGCCACGGCGGCCGTCAGTTTTTTCGCGTACGGCACGTGCAGGAATTCGTTCGGACCGTGCGCGTTGCTGCGTGGGCCAAGCACGCCGCAGACCATCATCTGCGAGCGCGGGAATCCGGCGCTCAGCATGTTCATCAGCGGAATGGTGCCGCCCTGTCCGATGAAGCCGCAGGCCGCGCCGAAGTGCGCCCGCGACGCCTGATCGAGCGCCTGCGCGAACCAGGGTGCCGCCGCCGGCGCATTCCAGCCGGTGGCCGCGCTGCCGGGCTCGAAACTGACCTTGGCCCGGTAGGGTGCGTTGTCCTCCAGCAGGGCCTTGAGTTCCTGCACGGCGCCGGCCGCGTCCACCAGCGGCGGAAGGCGCAGCGACAGCTTGAACGCCGTGTAGGGCCGCAGCACGTTGCCGGCATCCTGCAGCGAAGGAAGGCCGTCCGCGCCGATGACCGACAGCGTGGGCGCCCAGGTGCGGTTGATCAGGGCCTGCAGCGGATCGGTGGTGGTGGGCAGCGCGAACGCGGCGGCGCCGCCGCAGTCGTAGTGTGCCCAGGGGAAGCGCTTGTAGACCTCTTCGCCGAGGATCGCGGCCGTGGCCTTCGCCTGCGCGAGCCGTTCGGGCGGCAGCTCGCAATGGAAGCTGGGCGGAAGCAGCCTTCCGGTCTTGCTGTCTTCGAGGCGCTCCAGCAGCTGGCGCATGATGCGAAAACTCGAAGGCACCAGCCCCGACGCGTCGCCCGAATGCACGCCCTCGGTCAGGACCTCGACCTTGAGCGTGCCGCTGGCCATGCCGCGCAGCGACGTCGTCAGCCACAGCTGGTCGTAGTTGCCCGCACCCGAATCCAGGCAGATGACCAGCGCCACCTCACCCAGCCGCGGGCGCAGCGCGTCGATATAGGGCGGCAGGTCGTACGATCCCGACTCCTCGCAGGTTTCGATCAGGCCCACGATGCGCGGATGCTGCACCTGCTGCGCCTTGAGCGCCTGCACGGCCGCGATGCAGGCATAGACCGCATAACCGTCGTCGGCCCCTCCGCGCCCGTAGAGCTTGCCATCCTCGTACTTCGGCGTCCAGGGGCCCAGGTCGCTGCGCCAGCCGGTGAACTCCGGTTGCTTGTCCAGGTGGCCGTACATCAGCACGGTCTGGTCCGACGCTGTACGGGTCGCCGCGATCTCGAAGAACAGGACCGGCGTGCGCCCGGGCAGCCGCACGATCTCGATGGACAGCCCTTCGACTTTCTGGGCTTCGACCCATGCCGCGGCGTTGCGCACGACGGTTTCGATATAGCCGTGCTGGACCCAGTCCTTGTCGAATGCCGGCGACTTCGCGGGAATCGCGATGTAATCGGTCAGCTGGGCGACGATGTCGCGGTCCCACTGGTCGGCGATATGGGACAAGGCGGCCGCGGCGTCGAGCATGCCGGCCGGGTTTTCGCGGTGCGATGGAGCGTTCATGGGCAGTGTCGTGGCAAGGCAATACGTCACTGTACCCGACCGCCCGGCGGCGGCTAGAGTATGTTGATCCGGAGGCAACCGATGAGCGAAACACCTGCCGTGTCCCTTCCATCCGGCGAACGCCGGCGCATTCATGTCGGCGTGGGCGGCTGGACTTACGAGCCGTGGCGCGACAATTTCTATCCGCAGGGCCTGCCTCACAACCAGGAACTCGCCTATGCCAGCCGCCACCTCACCGCGATCGAGGTCAACGGCACCTACTACAGCACGTTCAAGGCGGCGACCTTCGCCAAGTGGCGCGATGAAACGCCCGACGGCTTCGTGTTGTCGCTCAAAGCCAATCGCTTCGCGACCAACCGCAAGCTGCTGGCCACCGCCGGCGAGTCGATCGAGCGTTTCGTGGGCAGCGGCATCGCGCAGCTTGGCGACAAGCTCGGCCCGCTCGTGTGGCAATTCATGCCGACCAAGCAATTCGACCCCGAGGATTTCGAGGCCTTCCTCGCGCTGCTGCCCAAGAGCGTGGAGGGCCGGCGGCTGCGCCACGTGCTCGACGTGCGGCACGAGAGCTTCACTGCGCCGGACTATCTGCCGCTGGCGCGCCGCTATGGTTGCACGACCGTTCACTCCGACTCGGACAAGTTTCCCGCCATCGCCGACGCGCAAGACGATCTGGCCTACATCAGGCTCATGCGCAGCGCGGCGGACTGCGAGACGGGCTATGCGCCCGAGGTGCTGGACCAGTGGGCGCAAGGCGCTCGAGCCTGGACCGGCGGTGGTTCGGCGCGCGAGGTTTTCATGTTCCTGATCAATGGCGCCAAGGAGCGCGCGCCCGCCGCCGCCATGGCACTCATCCAGCGGCTTTCCTGATGGCGGCATGCCTTCACACGGTCGCGCGCTATAAAAACCGTAGCATGGGTAGGAAGGGGATTACAGGCTGATTCGCTCCAGGCGGTCAGGCCATGCCGCCGCAAGCGCGTTCAATCAGGCTCGTGACCAGCAAGACGGGAGACACAACAATCATGGCCTATATGTTCGAAAGCGTACCCGCGGACCGCGGTGTGATCGCCCTGGATGACCCGCGCGAGGTGAACTGGTGGAGCAAACAATTCGGCTGCAGCGAGGAACAGCTCAGGCGCGCCGTGGCGATGGTCGGCAATTCAGCCGCCAAGGTCGAGCAGCTGCTGGACGGCCAGCAGATCCTTTCGGTATGAGACGCACGGCGCTCGGCGCAGCGCCACTTCCCAAGGCAACTCGCCGACTTGCAGGGCTGTCGGCGCTGCCCAGCGTCAGTCCAACCACTCCAGCGCGCCCTGGCCTGCCTCGTTCAGGCGCGCCACCAGGAGGGCTGCGTCCGCCTCGGCCAAGGTGAAATCGAATTGCACGGCGCGATCGTGCTTCACTTCGCCCAGCACCACGCCGGCAAGCTGGAGTTCGCGCCGCACCAGTCCTTCCAGCGCGTACGGCACGGCGCAGCGCAGTGCCGACAACTTGCGCAGCGGAATCTTGCTGGCCGACTGGAGTGCCTGGGCGACGGCGTCGGTGTAGGCACGCACCAGCCCGCCGGCGCCCAGCTTGACTCCGCCGAAGTAGCGCACCACCGTCGCCAGCACGCCTTCCAGGTCCTGCCGGCGTAACACTTCCAGCATCGGGCGGCCGGCGGTGCCGCCGGGCTCGCCGTCGTCATGGGCCGCCGAATGGCCGCCCGCGAGGAAGGCCCAGCACACATGCGTCGCACCGGGATGGTCGCGGCGTAATTGCGCCACGACCAGCTGCGCCGCCGCCCGATCGGGCACGGCCTGCACGCAGCCGATAAACCGGCTCTTCTTGACGATGATTTCGCTGTGGGCGGGTTGGACGAGGGTCAGGCTCACCGCACCATTGTCTCAGCGCCAGCGCTCGAACCAGCCCAGCCCCGCCGAGGTGCCGCCCGGCTGCGCGCCCAATCGCGGCCGGTATTCGCAACCGACCCAGCCGGTCCACCCGCATTGCCGGGCGGCCTCGTCGATCACGCCGAAGAGGTAGGGATAGTTCATCTCGCCCACGTCCGGCTCGTGCCGCTCGGGCACGCCGGCAATCTGGAAGTGGCCCACGCGCCCGGTGGGCAGGTAGCGGCGGATCTTCATCGCCACATCGCCCTCGACGACCTGGCAGTGGTACAAGTCCATCTGGACCTTCACGTTGGGTGCGCCTATCTGCGCGACAAGTTCATGCGCATCGTCCTGGCGGTTCAGGAAGAAGCCGGGGATGTCGCGCGTGTTGATCGGCTCGATCAGCAGGTCCAGTGCTTGCCCGCGCGCCTGCGCGGCGGCCCAGCGCAGGTTGCCGACGTAGACAGGCCGGACCGCGTCCCGGTCCATGCCGGTCGGCAACGACCCGGCCATCACGTGGACGCGCGGGCACTCCAGAGCCTGCGCGTACGCCAGGGCGTGCTCGAAGGCGGCGCGAAACTCGGCCTCGCGCCCGGGCAGGCAGGCCAAGCCTCGTTCGCCGCGCTCCCAGTCGCCCGGCGGCGCGTT
>DATMBW010000377.1:0-4039 GCA_035559095.1 Ramlibacter sp. | reverse complement strand
CAACGTCAAGGCCGGCGGGCCGCACGCGGCGGCCAAGTCGCTCTCGGGCGGCAACCTCCAGAAGTTCATCGTCGGGCGCGAGATCGACGCCAACCCGAAATTGCTGATCGTGTCGCAGCCGACCTGGGGCGTGGACGTGGGCGCTTCCGCGCAGATCCGCGGCGAAATCCTGGCGCTGCGCGACGCCGGCTGCGCGGTGCTGGTGGTCAGCGAAGAGCTGGAAGAGCTGTTCGAGATCAGCGACAGATTGCATGTGCTCGCCAAGGGGCGGCTGTCGCCTTCCATCGATCGCGCTCGCGCCACCGTTTCGCTGATCGGCGAATGGATGAGCGGATTGTGGGTGGTTCAGCCTTTGCGGGAAGCCCTCACCCCGACCCTCCCGCGCAAGGGCAAGGAACAAGAAGGGCAACACCATGCTTAAGCTCGAACCTCGTCCCGAAGCTTCGCGGTTCTGGAGCCTTGCCTCGCCCATCCTGGCGCTGGCCATCACGGTGGTCATCGGCGTCTTCCTGTTCGTCGCACTCGGCAAGGACCCGGTCAAGGGGCTGCAGGTGTTCTTCTGGGAACCGGTGCGCTCGCCCTATGCGCTGGGCGAACTGATGGTCAAGGCCACCCCGCTATTGGTGATCGCGCTGGGGCTGGCCGTGTGCTTCCGCTCCAACGTCTGGAACATCGGCGCCGAAGGCCAGTTCGTGATCGGCGCGGTGGTGGCCGGCGGCGTGGCGCTGCTGGCCGACAAGGACACCGGCCGCTGGATCGTCGCGGCCATCATGCTGGCCGGCGTGGTGGGCGGCATGGGCTGGGCGGCGATCACCGCCGTCCTGCGCGACAAGTTCAATGCCAACGAAATCCTGGTGAGCCTGATGCTGGTCTACGTGGCCGACATGATGCTGAGCTACCTGGTGTACGGCCCCTGGAAAGACCCGGCCGGCTACAACTTTCCCCAGACCAAGAATTTCGAGGCCGTCACGCAGATCCCGCGCCTGATGCAAGGCTCGCGCGTGAGCATCGGCCTGCTGATCGCCCTGGCCGGCGTCGTGGGGCTGTGGATTTTCCTGTTCCGCACCCGGGCCGGCTTTGCCCAGCAGGTGGGCGGGCTGGCGCCGGCCGCGGCGCGCTATGCGGGCTTTTCCTCACGCAAGGCGCTGTGGACCGCGCTGCTGGTTTCGGGCGGCGCGGCGGGATTGGCCGGCGCCCTCGAAGTGGCGGGGCCGATCGGCCAGCTCACGCCTTATGTGCCGGCCGGCTACGGCTTCGCGGCCATCATCGTCGCCTTCGTCGGGCGGCTGCATCCGGTGGGCATGGTGTTCTCGGCCATCCTGATGAGCATGTTCTACATCGGCGGCGAACTGGCGCAGTCGCGCCTGGGCCTGCCCAAGTCGCTGACCGGCGTGTTCCAGGGGCTATTGCTGTTCACGCTTCTGGCGTGCGACACGCTGATGGCTTACCGGGTGCGGATTCAACCGGTACTGAAGGCGGACGCATGAATACCGGACACGCTTTCGGAGTTTGATTGATGGATCAATACGCGCTCTTGCTGGCTGCGACCCTGAACGCCGGCACGGTGCTGGCGATCGCGGCGCTGGGGCTGTTGATCAACGAAAAGGCCGGGGTCGTCAACCTGGGCGCCGAAGGGATCATGCTGTGCGCAGCGATCGCCGGCTTCGCCACGGTGGTCCACACCGGAAGCGACTGGCTGGGCTTCGCGGCGGGCATGGGCGCCGGCGCGCTGCTGGCGGCGATTTTCGGGCTGCTGGTGATCTGGCTCAACACCAACCAGTACGCCACCGGCCTGGCGCTCAGCCTGTTCGGCGCGGGATTCTCAGCGTTTGCCGGAATCGGGTACGTGCAGCAAAAAATTCCCGAGCGGGTGCAATTCGCGGTGCCGGTGCTGCATGACATCCCGCTCCTGGGCCCGGCGCTGTTTCGCCAACATCCGATGGTGTACCTGACCATTGCGCTGGTGCTTTGGCTGGTCTGGTTTCTCGATCGCTCGCGCACCGGGCTGGTGCTGCGCTCGGTCGGCGAATCGCCCGATTCGGCCCACGCACTGGGCTATCCGGTGCGCGGCATCCGACTGGCGGCGGTAGTCGCGGGAGGCGCGCTGTGCGGGCTGGCCGGCGCCTACATTTCGGTGATCTACACGCCCCTGTGGGTGGAGGGCATGGTGGCCGGGAAGGGCTGGATCGCGCTGGCCCTCACCACATTCGCCACCTGGCGGCCGGCCCGGGTGCTGCTGGGCGCCTACCTGTTCGGCGGCGTGACCATGCTGCAATTCCACTTCCAGGGGGTCGGCGTCGACGTGCCGAGCCAGTTCCTCACCATGCTGCCTTACCTGGCGACGATCCTGGTGCTGGCGCTGATCTCGCGCAATCCCGCCTGGATCCGCATCAACATGCCGGCCTCCCTTGGAAAACCCTTTTACCCAGGCTCATAATCGTGGTTTCGTCGTAACACCCGGAGAAGGAAGATGACTGATCTGAAGAAGCGTTCGATGTTAAGACTGGCGGCCGTGTCCGCGCTGGCAGCGACGGCCCTGGCCGGCTGCGGCAAGAAGGAGGCGCCGCCGGCGCCCGCCGCGCCCGCTGCGGCGCCTGCGGCGCCTGCGGCCGCCCCGGCACCCAAGCCGGCGCCGCTGAAGGTCGCGTTCGCCTACATCGGCCCGGTGGGCGACGGCGGCTGGACTTTCGCGCATGACAACGGACGCAAGGCGCTCGAGAAGGAACTGGGCGACAAGGTCGTCACCAGCTTCGTCGAGAACGTGCCCGAATCGGCCGACGCCGAACGCGTCATCCGCGACATGGCAGGCCAGGGCAACAAGCTGATCTTCGGCACCACGTTCGGCTACATGGAGCCGATGCTGAAGGTGGCCGCCGACAACAAGGAAGTCAAGTTCGAGCACGCCACCGGCTACAAGACCGCCGAGAACCTGCGCACCTACGACAGCCGCACCTATGAGGGCGCCTACATGGCCGGCGTGATCGCGGGCGCCATGACCAAGACCAACACGCTGGGCGTGGTGGGCTCGGTGCCGATCCCGGAGGTGATCCGCAACATCAACTCGTTCACCCTGGGCGCGCAGAGCGTCAACCCGAAGATCAAGACCAAGGTCGTGTGGGTCAACAAGTGGTTCGATCCGCCGAAGGAAACCGAGGCCGCCACCGCGCTCATCAACGGCGGCGCCGACGTGCTGATGCAGAACACCGACTCGCCGGCCGTGCTCAAGACCGCGCAGGACAAGGGCAAGCGGGCGTTCGGCTGGGACAGCGACATGACCGCCTATGGGCCCAAGGCCCACCTCGGCTCGGCCGTCATCAACTGGGGGCCGTATTACATCAAGGCCACGAAGGACGCGCTGGAAGGCAAGTGGGCGACCGGCCAGGCCTGGTGGGGCGTCAAGGAAGGCGCCATCGACTTCGTGTCGATCGCCGAGGACGTGCCGGCCGACATCAAGAAGAAGGTCGAGGACGTCAAGGCGGGCCTGAAGAGCGGCAGCTTCGTGATCTGGAAGGGCCCGATCGCCGACAACACCGGCAAGGAAGTGCTGGCCAAGGACGCCGTGGCCGACGACAAGTTCCTGGGCGGCATCAGCTGGTACGTCAAGGGCGTCGAAGGCAAGGTGCCGGGCGGGGAGAAGAAATAGCCGACCTGGTTGTTTTTGGGGTGCCATCCCGGACTCGATCCGGGATCCAGGCCTTCTCCTTCGTTTGAACTAGGAGCTGCTCTCGGGCAGCTCTTTTTTTGACGCGCGGCAACAATGCGAACGCGCGGCGAGTGTCAAATCCTTGAATCAGCACAAGATTTAGGGAGCAACGATCATGAGTTCGCGATCAGGGTGGCGAAGGGGCTTGGCTGTCTGCGTGTTGGCGGCGCTGCTGGTGGGGTGCGGTGGTAGCGGTGGTAGCGGTGGTGGCAACGGCGGAGGCGGCGCCGCGGCGACGGCCATCGACCTGTACGCCGGTTCCCTGCAGCGCGCCGGCACCAGCGACGGCGTCGGCGCGGCCGCGCAATTCAACCTGCCAGCGGGGGTGGCACAGGA
>DATMBW010000376.1:0-3153 GCA_035559095.1 Ramlibacter sp. | reverse complement strand
CGCCATGCCCATCTACGCTTACAAGTGCGGCTCCTGCGGCCACGCCAAGGACGTGTTGCAGAAACTCTCGGATGCGCCCCTGGCGGTCTGCCCGTCCTGCGGGGCCGATGCCTTCAGCAAACAGGTCACCGCGGCGGGGTTCCAGCTCAAGGGATCGGGGTGGTACGCCACCGATTTCAAGAATGGCTCCAAGAGCGCGCCGGCCTCCGGGGCCGACGCCGCCAAGCCCGCCGATGCCTCCAGGAGCGGCGACGGCGCCAAACCGGCCGACGCGCCGGCCAAGCCCGCGGAGAGCAGCCCCGCCGCCACCAGGACCGACACGCCGTCGGCCTCCACGGGCGGATGCGGCGGCGCCTGCGCCTGCCACTAGGCTCAGGACCGGGAATTTCACGATGACTGCCCTGCGCAAATGGCTGGTGGCCGGTTTGCTGGTCATCGTGCCGGTGGCCATCACGGTCGCCGTCCTGCAGTGGATCATCGGGACGCTGGACCGGACGCTGCTGATCCTGCCCGAAGCGTGGCATCCGGACCGTCTGATCGGCGTGCACATTCCCGGTTTCGGCGTGCTGCTGACGCTGGCCATCCTGCTGTCCGTGGGCGCCGTGGTCAGCAACTTCATGGGCAAGAAGCTGGTGATCTGGGGCGATACGATGGTCAGCCGGATCCCGGTGGTGCGCTCCATCTATTCCAGCGTCAAGCAGGTTTCGGACACGCTGTTTTCCCCGAGCGGGAATGCTTTTCGCACGGCGGTGCTGGTGCAATGGCCCCGGCCCGATGTCTGGACCATCGGCTTTGTCACCGGCTCGCCCGGTGGCGACGTGGCCAATTACCTGGTAGGCCCCTACCTCAGCGTGTACGTGCCGACCACGCCCAACCCCACGGGCGGCTATTTCGTGATGTTGCGCAAGAGCGATTGCATCGAACTGAAGATGAGCGTCGATGACGCACTCAAGTACGTGATCTCGATGGGTGTCGTCGCCCCCAAACCTTAACCAAACCACAAGGACGCGACGCCGCAAGGCGGCGCGTTATCCTGTTATGTCTTCCAAAATGCGTACCACCTACTGCGGCCTTGTGACCGAAGCCCTGCTGGGCCAGACCGTCACCCTGTGCGGCTGGGTGAACCGCCGGCGCGACCACGGCGGCGTCATCTTTGTCGACCTGCGCGACCGCGAAGGCTACGTCCAGGTGGTCTGCGATCCCGACCGCGCCGAAATGTTCAAGGCGGCGGAAAGCCTGCGCAACGAGTTCTGCATCCAGATCAAAGGCGTGGTGCGGGCCCGGCCCGAAGGCACCGTCAACGAGAACCTCAAGAGCGGCAGGGTCGAGGTGCTGTGCCAGGACCTCGCGGTGCTCAATCCGTCGGTCACGCCGCCGTTCCAGCTCGATGACGAGAGCCTGTCGGAAACGACGCGCCTGGTGCACCGGGTCCTCGACCTGCGCCGCCCCTACATGCAGAACAACCTGATGCTGCGCTACAAGGTCACGATGGAGGTGCGCAAGTTCCTGGATGCCAACGGGTTCATCGACATCGAGACGCCGATGCTGACCAAGTCCACCCCCGAGGGAGCGCGCGACTACCTGGTGCCCAGCCGGGTGCACGACGGCATGTTCTTCGCGCTGCCGCAGTCGCCCCAGCTGTTCAAGCAGCTCCTGATGATGGCCGGCTTCGACCGCTACTACCAGATCACCAAGTGCTTTCGCGACGAGGACCTGCGGGCCGACCGGCAGCCCGAGTTCACCCAGATCGACGTCGAGACCTCGTTCCTGGGAGAAGAGGAAATCCGCGAAATGTTCGAAGGCATGATCCGCACGACCTTCAGGAACGTGATGGGCGTGGACATGCCCGCCTTCCCGGTGATGACGCACACCGACGCCATGCACCGCTACGGCTCGGACAAGCCCGACCTGCGCGTCAAGCTCGAGTTCACCGAGGTCACGGACGTGATGAAGGATGTGGACTTCAAGGTGTTCTCCGGCCCGGCCAATGCGGCCGACGGCCGCGTGGTCGCCTTGCGCGTCCCCGGCGGCGGCGCAATGAGCCGCGGCGAAATCGACGGCTATGGCGAATTCGTCAAGATCTACGGCGCCAAGGGACTGGCCTGGATCAAGGTCAACGACGCCGCGGCCGGCAGGGAAGGCCTGCAGTCGCCGGTGGTCAAGAACTTGCACGACCGCGCGCTGGCCGAAGTGCTCAAGCGCACCGGCGCCGCCAGCGGCGACCTGATTTTCTTCGGCGCCGACAAGGCCAAGGTGGTCAATGACGCGATCGGCGCGCTGCGCGTGAAGGTCGGCCACAGCGATTTCGGCAAGACCCATGGCCTGGTCGAAGGAGATTGGAAGCCCCTGTGGGTGATCGACTTTCCGATGTTCGAGTTCGACGAGGAGGCCCAGCGGTGGAACGCGGTGCACCACCCCTTTACCTCGCCCAAGGACGGGCACGAGGACTGGCTGGAGACCGATCCCGGCCGGTGCGTGGCCAAGGCCTATGACGCCGTGCTCAATGGCATCGAGCTGGGTGGCGGTTCGGTCCGTATCCACCGCGAAGAGGTTCAGAGCAAGGTGTTCCGGGCGCTGAAGATCGGAGCCGAGGAAGCGCAACTCAAGTTCGGATTCCTGCTGGATGCGCTGCAGTACGGCGCCCCGCCGCACGGCGGCATCGCCATCGGCCTGGACCGCTTCGTGATGCTGATGACGGGGGCCGAGTCGCTGCGCGACGTGATCGCTTTCCCCAAGACCCAGCGCGCGCAGTGCCTGCTGACCCAGGCGCCCAGCCCGGTCGACGAGAAGCAGCTGCGCGAGCTGCATATCCGGCTGCGCAATATCCAGCCGGCCTGACATTTGCCATTGCGGGCTTCCAACCGCAACCCAAGTCCGGCATGACAGCGGAGTGTGTCATTGCGGCCTCGAGCCGCAATCCATGAACCCGAATTCATGGATGCCGGGTCGAGCCGGGCATGACAATACCGGCATGCCCCGTCCCTTCAAGATTCCCGAATCGGTGCTGGTGGTGATCCACACCCCGGCACTGGACGTGCTGCTGGTCGACCGCGCCGACGCGCCCAACTACTGGCAATCGGTGACGGGCAGCAAGGACGTCCCGGACGAACCGCTCGCGCTGACCGCCGCGCGGGAGGTGTTCGAGGAAACGGG
>DATMBW010000375.1:0-2534 GCA_035559095.1 Ramlibacter sp. | reverse complement strand
CGGCGCAGGTGGCTCATGTCGCTGGAGAAGTCGCTCACGGACAGCAGGTTGCGCTCGCCCGAAATCACCACCTCGTCCTGCTCGCTCATCGCCTCGGTGCTGGCCTGCACCGCGGTCTGCATCAACGCCGCGATCTCGCTGCGCAGCGTCTCCACCTCGACTTTCAGGCGCTCGCGCACGTGCTCGATGGCCATGCCGGCGTAATGCGCGTTCAGGAAGTTGGCCGCCTCGATGAGCTCGGTCTGCGTGTAGTCCACTTCGGTGAACACGACGCGGTTCTGCACGTCGCCGTCGGGCGACACGATGATGACCAGGTAGCGCCGCTCCGACAGCCGCAGGAATTCAATATGCCGGAACACCGAGGTGCGGCGCGGCGCCATCACCACGCCGACGAACTGCGACAGGTTGGACAGCAGGTGCGCCGCGTTGGCGATGACTTTCTGCGGCTGGTCCGGCGCCAGGCTGGGGGTGGGGAGCTGTTCGCGCTGCACCGTGAGCATGGTGTCCACGAAAAGCCGGTAGCCGCGCGCCGTGGGAATGCGCCCGGCCGACGTGTGGGGGCTGGCGATCAGGCCCAGGTCCTCCAGGTCGGACATCACGTTGCGGATGGTGGCCGGAGACAGCTCCAGCCCCGAGGCCCGCGACAGGGTGCGCGAGCCCACCGGCTGCCCTTCGGCGATGTAGCGCTCGACCAGGGCTTTCAACAACAACTTGGCACGGTCGTCGAGCATATTGGCGGCTTTCCCGCATTTTAATGATGTAATTTGACAATGAAATCCCAATTCCGCCAGGTGGCCCTGATAGGCAAGTACCATGCCGCGGCTTCGGGAGCGGCCAGCGCAACTCGAGCGGCTTTGGACGATATCGCGCACTTCCTGCACTCGCAAGGCTGCGAGGTCGTGTTCGAGCGCGAGACGGCAGCCAGTGCGAGTATCACAGGGTACACGACCCTGGACGTTCCGGCCATTGGTGAGCAGTGCGACCTGATTCTGGTGGTGGGCGGCGACGGCACGATGCTGGGCATCGGCCGGCAGGTGGCGCGCCACGGCGTGCCCCTGATCGGCATCAACCAGGGGCGCCTGGGTTTCATCACCGACATTCCCCTGGACCAGTACCGCGCCACGCTCGAGCCGATGCTGCGCGGCGAGTACGACGAGGACCACCGCAGCCTGATGCACGCCAGGGTCATGCGCGACGGCCATTGCGTGTTCGACGCCCTGGCGATGAACGACGTGGTGGTCAACCGCGGCGCCACCTCCGGCATGGTCGAGCTGCGGGTCGAAGTCGACGGGCATTTCGTGGCCAACCAGCGCTGCGACGGCCTGATCATCGCGTCGCCCACCGGCTCCACCGCGTACTCGCTGTCCGCGGGCGGGCCATTGCTGCATCCGTCCACGCCGGGCTGGGTGCTGGTGCCGATCGCGCCCCACACCCTGTCGAACCGGCCGGTGGTCCTGCCCGACGCTTCGGAAATCACGATCGAGGTGGTTTCCGGCCGGGACGCCAGCGCCAATTTCGACATGCAGTCACTGGCCTCGCTATGGCACGGCGACCGCATCAGCGTGCGGCGCTCGCAGCACCGCGTGCGGTTCCTGCATCCGCGCGGCTGGACCTATTTCGACACTCTGCGCAAGAAACTACACTGGTACGAGAGCAACTGAGATGAAGGCCACCCCCGAAGCGCCTTCGGCCGCCGCGCGAGCCGCACGGTTTCGTGGGTTTCGGGTGATGCGCAGCGCCGTGGAGAACTGAGATGAGCCTCAAACGCATCACGCTGCGCGACTTCGTGATCGTGCGCGAGCTCGATCTGGAACTGGACGGCGGTTTCAGCGTGCTCACCGGCGAGACGGGCGCGGGCAAGTCCATCCTCGTCGACGCGCTGCAACTAGCGCTGGGCGCCCGCGCCGACGCGGCGGTGGTGCGCGAGGGCGCGGCGCGCGCCGACATCAGTGCCGAGTTCGACCTGCCGCCCAGCCTGGCGCCCTGGCTGGAGGAAGCGGGCTTCGAGACTGAAGACAATTTGCTGCTGCGCCGCAGCATCGACAGTCAGGGCAAGAGCCGCGCCTGGATCAACGGCAGCCCTGCCACCGCGACGCAGTTGCGCGAACTCGCGGACCAGCTCGTGGACATCCACGGCCAGCACGCCTGGCAAAGCCTGACCCGCGCCGATGCCGTGCGCGGCCTGCTCGACGGTTACGCCGGCGTGAGCATCCAGCCGCTGCAGCAACTTTGGCACGCCTGGCGCGCGGCGCAAAAGACGCTGGCCGACGCCCGGGCCGCGCAGGATTCTCTGCAGCGCGAGCGCGAGCGCCTGGCCTGGCAGATCGGCGAGCTGCAGAAGCTCGCGCCCGGCGCAGACGAATGGGACGAGCTCAACACCAGCCACACCCGCCTGGCCAACGCCCAGTCCCTGCTCGAAGCAGCCCAGGGAGCGCTCGAGGTGTTGCAAGCCGAGGAAGCCGGCGCCACCGGGCGGCTGTCGCAGGCCCAGGCCCTATTGCGGGCCCAGGAGCATGTCGAGCCGGTCTTCGTGG
>DATMBW010000374.1:0-2970 GCA_035559095.1 Ramlibacter sp. | reverse complement strand
CGTGGCGTACCGCTACTTCGCCACGCCCGGACGCAAGTTCATCATCGGCGACACGCCTGGCCACGAGCAGTACACGCGCAACATGGTCACCGCCGCTTCGAGCGCCGACGCCGCGGTCGTGCTGGTGGACGCCACCAAGCTGCAATGGCAGAACCCCAAACTGGAGCTGTTGCCGCAGACGCGCCGTCATTCCCTGCTGGTGAACCTGCTGCGCGTGCCTTCCATCGTGTTCGCCGTCAACAAACTGGATGCGGTGGAGGACCCCAAGGTCGCCTTCGACAACATCAGCGCCGCCCTGGACGCCTTCACCTCGGCCGCGCGCATCCCCGTGCGCGCCGTCGTGCCGATCTCCGCGCTCAAGGGCCACAACGTGGTCGCCGCGCAGCCCGGCTGGTGCGGCTATCAAGGGCTCTCGCTGTTGGAACTGCTGGAACAGCTGGATGTCGCAGCTGCCGAGACCACCGAGCCGTTCGCTTTTCCGGTCCAGTGGGTCGAGAAGTTCTCCGCTTCTTCCGATACCAGCCAGGGCCGCCGCGTGTTCTGGGGCCGGGTGGCCACCGGAACCATCGAGCCGGGCCAGAAGATCAAGGTGCTGCCCAGCGGCCAGGCCGCAACCGTCGCGCAGGTGCTCGACCATGTACGCCAATCGCGCAATGTGCGCGCGGGGCATGGCGCGGGCATCGTGCTCGATCGCGAGGTCGACGTCTCGCGCGGCGACTGGCTGCTGTCGCCGGATGCACCGGAGCCTTCGCGCGAAATCTCGGCCACCGTCGCCTGGATGGACGACGAACCGCTGGTTGCCGGGCGTGTGTACTGGGCACTGCACGGCCACCGTTGGGTCAAGGCCCGCGTGAAGCGCATCGTGCACAAGCTGGACGTCAACACCTTGGCCGAAGCCGATGCGGACCACCTGGAGCCGAACTCCATCGGCCACGTGGACTTGACGCTGCAGGAGCCGCTGGCCACCCTGCCCTACCTGCGCTCCCGTATCCTCGGCTCGCTGGTGCTGGTCGACACGGCCAGCCACAAGACCTCGGGGGCGGTGCTGGTACGGTAGCAAGCGCCCTTTTCTGATGAAATGCAACCAGTGCCCCGCGCAGCCGCGCGGGGCCGGCGCTCCCCGGGGGCCGGGACTGCTGGGGCTGACTAAAATGCTGGGTTTTTCCCCGACAAACACAACATGACTCACGTCGTCACTGAATCCTGTATCCGCTGCAAGTACACCGACTGTGTGGACGTCTGCCCGGTGGACTGTTTCCGCGAGGGGCCGAACATGCTGGTGATCGACCCGGACGAGTGCATCGATTGCGCGGTGTGCATCCCCGAGTGCCCGGTCAACGCGATCTTTGCCGAAGAGGACGTACCCGCCGATCAGGTCGCCTTCGTCAAGATCAACGCCGAATTGGCGCCCGCCTGGAAGAGCATCACCAAGCGCAAGCCGGCGCTGGACGATGCCGAGGAGTGGAAGGACAAGCCGGGCAAGCTTGGCGAGCTGATCCGCTGAACGGCAAGTGCGGCTAGTATTCGTATGGAACCACAACTGAACCAGGAAGTGATCAAGACCGCAGCCGCGCACGACGGACCCATCGAAACCGATGCCGTCATCGTCGGAGCGGGGCCCGTCGGTCTGTTCCAGGTGTTCGAGCTCGGCCTGCTGGAAATCAAGGCCCATGTGATCGATTCGCTCGGCTACCCCGGCGGCCAGTGTGTGGAGCTCTATCCGGACAAGCCGATCTACGACATCCCGGCCGTGCCGGTGTGCACCGGCCAGGAACTGACGGACAACCTGCTCAAGCAGATCGAGCCCTTCGGCGCCACTTTTCATTTCGGCCAGGAAGTGACGGCCGTGGAGCGCAAGGAGGACGGCCGGTTTTTCGTGCAGACCTCCAGGGGCACGCAGTTCCTGACCAAGACCATCTTCATCGCCGCCGGCGTGGGGGCGTTCCAGCCGCGAACACTCAAGCTGGACGGCCTGGAGAAGTTCGAGGGCACGCAGATCCACTACCGCGTGAAGAACCCGGCCGACTTCGCCGGCAGGAACCTCGTCATCGTGGGCGGCGGCGATTCGGCGCTGGACTGGACGCTCAACTTCGCCGCGGAAGGCCCCCACAAGGCCGAAAGCGTCATCCTGATCCACCGTCGCGACGTCTTCAAAGCCGCCCCTTCGTCGGTGGCGAAAATGCATGAGCTGTGCGCCGCGCACGAGATGCAGTTCGTCATCGGCCAGGCGACCGGCTACGAAGAGAAGGACGGGCGCCTCACCGGCATCAAGGTCACCGGATCGGACGGCGTGACCCGCGTCGTGCCGCTGGACATCCTGCTGGTGTTCTTCGGACTGTCGCCCAAGCTGGGGCCGATCGCGGCGTGGGGCCTGGACATCGAGCGCAAGCAACTCAAGGTGGACACCGAGAAGTTCGCCACCAACACGCCCGGCATCTTCGCGGTCGGCGACATCAACACCTACCCCGGCAAGAAGAAGCTGATCTTGTCGGGCTTCCACGAGTGCGCCCTGGCGGCTTTCGCTGCCGCACCGTTCATCTTCCCGGACCGGAAAATCCATCTGCAATACACGACCACCAGCCCGAAGTTGCACAAGGTGCTGGGGGTGGAAACGCCGGTTTTCGAATAGCGCCGGGGTCAGCGGCGGCTGCCGCCTGACGACGCCCGCCGCAGCGGCGGGCTCTTATGTTGTTTTTCCCACCTCCGGGATGGCTCATGGCGCGCGTTGTGCCGCAGGAGACTGTGGCGCTGGGGTAGCCGGTTTAAGATTTCGCGCGTCGCTGCTTGGCCATCGATCGCACTCAGCCCCCGCGTTGTGACCTCCTCCATCGTTCTGCTCACCAATCCCATCGACCCGGACGTCGCGGCTAGTCTGTCGCAGCGCATGGAGGTCCGCATCGCCAGCGCAACCGATGGCGCGACCCTCAAGCATGAATCGAGCGACGCAAGTTTCATCATCGTGCGCGCGTC
>DATMBW010000373.1:0-14338 GCA_035559095.1 Ramlibacter sp. | reverse complement strand
GAGTACGTGATCGCGGCGCAAGGCGTCCAGGCAATGAGCGCCGCGGGCGGCGAGGCGCTGGCGGGCATGAAGCAGCTCGCCGAGTCGAGCCTGGCACGGCTGCGCAACTGGGACTTGTCCAATGAGCAGATCGCGGCTTTGGTGAAGACCGGCGAGGCGAAGCGCACCGTCACCTTCCGCTCGCCCGCTTCCGGAATCGTCACCGAGAAGAAAGCGCTGCAAGGCATGCGTTTCATGCCCGGCGAGATGCTCTACCAGGTGACCGACCTGTCCTCGGTGTGGGTGCTCGCGGATGTGTTCGAACAGGACATCGGGTTGGTCAAGAACGGCGCCAAGGCCAGCGTGAAGATCAACGCCTATCCGGGCAAGGTCTTCGAAGGCAGGATCACCTATGTGTATCCGACCTTGAAAGCGGAGACGCGCACGGTGCCGGTGCGCATCGAGCTCGCCAACCCCGGCCAGCTGCTCAAGCCGGCGATGTTCTCCCAGGTTGAAATGCAGGTGGGCGCCAAGGCGCCGGTCCTAACGATTCCGGATTCCGCCGTGATCGACTCGGGCACGCGCCGGATCGTCCTGGTCCAGGTCCAGGAAGGCCGTTTCGAACCGAGAGAAGTGAAGATCGGTGCGCGCGCGGAGAACTACGTGGAAGTGCAGGAAGGCGTCAAGGAAGGCGAACAGGTCGTGGTCGCGGCGAACTTCCTCATCGATGCGGAAAGCAACCTGAAGGCCGCGATCGGAGGCCTGGGAAGCAGCCCGGCCCCCGCTGCCGCGCCGGGCGCCCCCGCCGCTTCCGGCCCCGCGGGTGCTGCGGGAGCGGCGGTGGTCGGCCACAAGGCGCAGGGTACCGTCGACGGCATCGACGCGAAAGCGAACACAGTAAGCCTTAACCACGGGGCGATCCCGTCCCTGAAATGGCCGGCAATGACCATGGAGTTCAAGGTGGCCAACCCCTCGCTGCTGAAGGGCCTGAAACCCGGCGCCGCTGTCTCGTTCGAGTTCGTCGAGCGCCAGCCGGGCGAATGGGTGATCACCTCGCTCACGCCGACCTCCGCGAAGAGCGCGGCGGCGAACTGACCGCGACACCACCATGCTGAACAAGATCATCCAGTGGTCCGGCAGGAACCCGTTCCTCATCCTGCTCGCCACCCTGTTCATCGTGATCGCCGGCATCGTCGCGGTGATCAAGACGCCGCTCGATGCGCTGCCCGACCTGTCGGACGTGCAGGTCATCGTCTACACCGAATACCCGGGCCAGGCGCCGCAGGTGGTCGAAGACCAGGTGACGTATCCGCTGACCACGGCCATGCTCGCGGTGCCCAAGTCGAAGGTGGTGCGCGGCTTCTCGTTTTTCGGCGCGTCGTTCGTTTACGTGATCTTCGAGGACGGCACCGACATCTACTGGGCGCGCACCCGCGTGCTGGAGTATCTGAACTTCGCGGCCGGCCGTTTGCCCAAGGGCGTGACGCCGGCGCTTGGCCCGGACGCAACCGGCGTCGGCTGGGTGTACCAGTACGTGCTGCTCGCCAAGGACAGGACGCTGGCCGAACTGCGGGCCGTCCAGGACTGGTACGTGCGCTACCAGCTCACCAAGGCCCATGGCGTGGCCGAGGTCGCGTCCATCGGCGGCTTCGTGCAGACCTACCAGGTGACGGTCGATCCGGTCAAATTGCGCAGCTACGGCATCCCGCTGGCCAAGGTGTCGCAGGTGATCCGCGATTCCAATCGCGACGTCGGCGGCCGCGTGGTCGAGATGGCCGAGACCGAGTACATGGTGCGCGGCAAGGGCTACTTGCGGGGCAAGGACGACATCGAGCTATTGGTGGTCAAGAGCATGGCGGGCACGCCGGTGCTGATCCGCGACATCGCGCGGGTCGAACTCGCGCCGGACGAACGGCGCGGCCTGACGGAGCTCAACGGCGAAGGCGAAGTCGTCTCAGGCATCGCCATGGCGCGTTACGGCCAGAACGCCCTCGAGGTGATCGGCAACCTGAAGGCCAAGGTCCAGGAGATCTCGGGCGGCTTGCCCCAAGGCGTGACGATCCAGGCCGTGTACGACCGGTCGGACCTGATCCGCCGGGCCATCGACACGCTTACGCGCACCCTGATCGAGGAAAGCCTGATCGTGGCGGCCGTGTGCATCGTCTTCCTGCTGCATGTGCGCTCGGCGCTGGTGGCGATCCTGATGCTTCCGGTGGGGGTGTTGATGGCATTCATCGCCATGCGCATCCTGGGCATGAACTCCAATCTGATGAGCCTGGGCGGCATCGCCATCGCCATCGGCGCCATGGTGGACGCGGCGATCGTGATGATCGAGAACGCGCACAAGCATCTGGAGCGGCTGGGGCCCGATCACGCGTTCAAGGAGCGCGCCGACGCGATGCTCGGCGCCTGCAGGGAAGTCGGGCCGGCCCTCTTCTTCTCGCTGCTGATCATCACGGTGTCGTTCCTGCCGGTGTTCACGCTGGAATCGCAGGAAGGGCGGCTGTTCTCACCGCTGGCCTACACCAAGACCTTCTCGATGGCCGGCGCCGCGCTGTTGTCGGTCACGCTGGTGCCGGTGCTGATGCTGCTGTTCATTCGCGGCCGCATCATGCCGGAGGCCAAGAACCCGGTGAACCGGTTCCTGATCTGGATTTACCGGCCCATCATCGCCTGGGTCATGCGCTGGAAAAAGCTCACGATTCTGGCAGCCGTGGTTGCCATGGCCTTGTCGATCTATCCCGCTTCGAAGCTTGGCATCGAGTTCATGCCCACGCTCGACGAAGGCACGCTGCTGTACATGCCCTCGTCGCTGCCGGGCATGTCGATCACCAAGGCGGCGGAGGTGTTGCAGACCCAGGACAAGATCATCAAGAGCTTTCCCGAGGTGCAGTCGGTCTACGGCAAAGCGGGGCGCGCCAACACCGCCACCGATCCGGCCCCGGTCGAGATGTTCGAGACCGTGATCAACCTGAAACCGCAAAGCCAGTGGCGGCCCGGCATGACCACCGACAAGCTGATCGCCGAGCTGGACAACGCGCTGCAGTTCCCCGGCATTTCGAACGCCTGGACGATGCCGATCAAGGCGCGCATCGACATGCTGTCCACCGGCATCCGCACGCCCATCGGGATCAAGGTGTTCGGCAAAGACCTGGCCGAGATGGAGCGGCTGGCCAAGGAGATCGAGGGCGTCGTGAAGAAGGTGCCGGGCACCACGTCGGCGTTCGCCGAACGCATCACGGGCGGCAGCTACTTCGACATCGAGCCCGACCGGGAGCAGCTCGCCCGCTATGGCCTGTCGGTGGGCGAACTGCAGGAGGTGATCGGCACGGCGCTGGGCGGGGAGATGGTCACGACCACTGTCGAGGGGCGCGAGCGCTTCGGCGTCACCGTGCGCTATCCGCGCGAGCTGCGCAGCAATCCGCAGCAGATCGAGCGCGAGGTGCTGGTGCCGACCATGAACGGCGCGATGGTTCCGCTTGGGCAGGTGGCGCGCGTCAAGGTGGTGCGCGGCACACCGGGCATCCGTACCGAAAATGCCCTGCTGTCGGCTTATATCTTCATCGACATCCGCGACCGCGATATCGGCTCCTACGTGAAGGACGCGCGCAAGGCGGTGGCGGACCGCGTGAAGTTTCCGCCGGGCTACTACATCACCTGGAGCGGCCAGTTCGAATACATGGAGCGCGCGATCGAAAAGATGAAGCTCGTGCTTCCCGTGACGGCGCTCACGATCTTCCTGTTGCTGTACCTGAACTTCAGGCGCATGACCGAAACGCTGATCGTCATGCTGTCGGTGCCGTTCGCGCTGATCGGCGGGGTGTGGCTGATGTGGTGGCTGGGGTACAACATTTCCGTGGCGGTGGCGGTGGGCTTCATCGCGCTGGCCGGCGTTGCCGCGGAGACCGGCGTGGTCATGCTGATCTACCTCGACAGCGCGTGGCAGGAGGCCAAAGCGCGCTGCCAGGCGCAGGGGCGTTTGCCCGGCGCGGCCGACCTGTACAGCGCCGTGATGGAGGGCGCCGTGGAACGCGTGCGGCCCAAGATGATGACTGTGGTGGCGATCATGGCGGGCCTGTTGCCCATCATGTGGGGGACGGGAACCGGGTCGGAAGTCATGAGACGCATTGCCGCGCCGATGGTGGGCGGCATGATTTCGTCCACGGTGCTCACCTTGGCCGTGATTCCGGCGCTGTACGCCCTGGTCAAGGAATGGGAGACCCGGCGCGCAGCACGTTCCGCCGCGGCCGGGGCGAGGGGGGCGGCGCCGGTTGCGAAGCCTGCCGCGGGATGAGGTGAATCGGCGCTCGGGGCCGCCCTTGTCGCGGGCCCGAGCGAATCGTTGCTATTTCACCGGCTGGATTTCAGTCACCGTGAACGTTCCGCCGGACTTCGCGGCCACGAAGCGCACCTTGTCGCCGACCTTGACCCTGTCCAGCATGGCCGGATCGGCCACCTGGAACGCCATCGTCATGGACGGCATGTCCAGGTTCTTGAGGGGACCGTGTTTGAGCGTGATCTTCTTGCTCTCCTTGTCGACCTTGCGTACCTCGCCCTCCGACATATCGGCCTTGGCGGCGGGCGCGGCTGCGTGGTGGTCGTGTCCGGAGGAGGCCTGCGCGTGCGCAACTCCATTGAAAGCCGCGACGCCGCCGACGGCGGCCGCAACCAGAAAGTGACGCATCGCCTTCATAGATTGTTTCCTTCGTATTTCTGGTACACCGTGGCGCTGCCATCCTTGGCCACGAGCATGACGTTGTAGGGGTTCTTCTTGCCTTTATACGCCGGCGTGTCCATGCCCGGCGCGCCGATCGGCATTCCGGGCGCCGACAGGCCCACGGCCACGGGTTTCTCGCGCAGCAGTCGGCGGACTTCACGCGCCGGCACATGGCCCTCGATCGCATAGCCGCCAACCAGCGCGGTGTGGCAGGAGGCCATGTTCTGCGGAATGCCCAGGCGCGCCCGTGCGGCGTTGGTGCCACCGGTATTCACGAACACCTTGAAGCCGTTGGCCTCCATGTGCGCGATCCAGTCCTTGCAGCAACCGCAGGTGGGCTCTTTCCAGACCTGCACCTCGGTGGGCGCCGCGGCGGCCTTGTTCGCGGCCGCAGCGGCAGCCCGCGCCAGGCCGGCCAGGGGCAGCACGCCAAGCGCGAACACCAGCTGCCGCCGGACGCCGTTCGTCGGGATGTGTTTCATGCTTTCACTTCCTCTGGGTTGATTTTTTGGCCGGTATCACGCTGATCGTGCCGACCATGCCCGCCTGGTAGTGCCCGGCGACGAGGCATGCGAATTGGAACTCGCCGGGGCGATTGAAGTTCCAGACGATCCGGCCATCCTTGCCTGGATTGACATGGGTCATGTCCGGCTCGTCATGTTCCATGGTGGGAAACTTCAACATCATCGCCGCATGCTCGTCCAGCGCCTCCTTGGTGCCAATCACCATCTCGTGCAGCATCTTGCCGTTGTTGCGCACGACGAATCGCACGGTCTCGCCCTGTCGCACCCTGATGCGGTCGGGCGAGAAGCGCATGTTGTCGGTCATCCGCACTTCAATCGTGCGTTGGAACGCCTTGGCGGCAATGCCCCAGGGCTTCTGTTCGGGGGCGGCGGCCGCGCTCGCGCGACCCGCATGTGCTTGGCCATGCGCCCACGCGGCGTCTCCCGCCGACATTGCCACGATGGCGCCGGCGAGCAGATGCGGCAATCGAAATTTCATTGGTGTTGATCCTTGTCAGTCGTGGCCACGATGGCGCGCCCGGCAGGAATTGTCCTACAGCCGATGCCGCGCATTGACCGACAACGCGAAAGTGCCGAGCTTCCTACAGTGGGATTTCGCCGGCGCCGCTGGCAATTTTTTTCGATATCCCAGAGAGGAAGCAGTCATGAACGAAACCAGCGACAGCCTCACCAACATGAATGGTCCCGGCGCGACCACGGGCATGAACGCCAAAGTGGTTCACCGCGTCGCGCAAAAGGCCCATGAAACCGTCGACAAGATCGAGCAGAAGGTGGCCACCGGCAGCGAAAAGGTCATGACGATGCAGGAGGAGTACGGCAGCTACGCGCGCGAACAGATCAAGCTGCGCCCCCTGAGCACGGTGGCCGGCGCGTTTGCCCTCGGCCTGCTGCTGGGCAGGATCCTGCGCTAGTTCGCGTTTTCAGGCTGCAGGATCCAAGGCAAATTCCTGCCGGGCCTGGCGCATCACGGACCACCCGGCGCTGATCGCCAGTCCCGCCATCACCGAAGCCACGGCCAGGTCGGGCCAGGCCGTGCCGGTGCCGAACACCCCCAGCGCCGCCAGCATCACCGCGACGTTGCCGATCGCATCGTTGCGCGTGCACAGCCATACGCCGCGCATGTTGGCGTCGCCGCTACGGAACGCATAAAGCAACCCGGCCACACCCAGATTGGCCGCCAGGGCCAAGGCACCGATCAGGCCCATGGTGATGGGTTCGGGCGCCACGCCCTGGCTCATCGACCACACCGCCTTGCCCAGCACGAAAACGCCGAAGCCCATCATGCTGGCGGCTTTGAGCATCGCCGCTCGCGAGCGCCAGGCCAGGCCAAGGCCCAGCACGGCGAGCGTGATGCCGTAGTTCGCCGCATCCCCGAAGAAATCGATCGCATCGGCCAGCAGCGACACCGATCCGGAGGTGAGCCCGCCGACGATTTCGACGCCGAACATCAGCGCATTGACCAGCAGCGCGATCCACAGCACCCGGCGGTACCCGGCTGGGGGAGCTTTGCCCAGCGCGTGGGAAGACTGGCAATCATGGCAATTCGCCGACATGTCCATTCCTTGTTTTGCGTCAAGGGTCATTGAAAACCATGAAGCAGCTCCAAGGTCAAGCCGGATAGCATGAAAACCTTGAATTGGGATGGGAGTTGGCATGAAACCGAAATCTCATTGGGAGCACATCTATTCCACCCGGCCGGCCGATGCCGTGAGCTGGTACCAGCCGCACGCGACGCGGTCCCTCGAAATCATTCGCGCGGTTTCCCAGGGCAACGACACGCGCGTCATCGACGTGGGCGGGGGCGCTTCCACGCTGGTGGACGATCTCCTGGCCGGCGGAATGACCCGGGTCACCGTGCTCGACGTCTCGCCGGCGGCATTGCAGGTCGCGCAGCGCCGCCTCGGCGCGGCGGCGGACCGTGTGCGGTGGATCGCGGCGGACATCACCAAGGTCCAGCTCGACGAGGCGGCCTACGATGTCTGGCATGACCGGGCCGTGTTTCATTTCCTGACCGATACCGCCGATCGTGCCGCCTATGTCGCGCAAGCGCGACGGGCCGTACGCCCCGGCGGCCATGTGATCGTGGCCGGCTTCGGGCCCGGCGGTCCGGACCACTGCAGCGGCCTGCCCGTAGTGCGCTACGGGCCCGGCCAGTTGCATGCGCAATTCGGCGGGGCGTTCGAGCTGCTCGGTCACCTGACGGAGGAGCACCGCACGCCGCAGGGCACGGTCCAGCAATTCGTGTATTGCCACTGCCTCGTGCATTGATGTCATGAAGATCGGCGACTTGAGCCGCGCCACCGGCGTCGAAGTGGAAACCATCCGCTACTACGAGAAGGCCGGCCTGTTGCCGCCGCCGGCGCGCGCAGCCAACGGCTACCGCAGCTACGGCGAACAGCACCTGCTGCGCCTGGCCTTCGTGCGGCACTGCCGCGCCCTGGACATGCCGCTGGCCGACGTCAAGCGCCTGCTGGACTTCGTCGGCGGCGCGCGCGACGACCAGGGCGATATCGACGCTCTGATCGATGCCCAGTTGCTGCGCGCGCGCGCGCGGCTGGCGAGCCTGCGGGCCCTGGAGCGGCAGCTGTCCGCGCTGCGCGACAGTTGCGACGCCGATCACGCGGCGCACGAGTGCGGCATCCTGCACGAATTGGTGGCCGCCGCCCATGGCGAGGCCTGTGCCTGCCACCCGGAACACACGCAGCGATGAGCGCGCCAGTCACCTTGCCGCGCGGGGCCGCGGCCGCCCTGTCGGCGGCGCTGCTCTTCGGCGCCGGCACACCCCTGGCCAAGTTGCTGCTGGCGCAGGCCAGTCCCTGGCTGCTGGCCGCGCTGCTGTACCTCGGATCGGGCCTGGGCCTGGCGCTGCTGCGCGCGATGCGGCGCGCACCAGCGGTGCGCCTGCCCCCCGGCGAGGGCAAGTGGCTGGCGGGCGCGATCGCCGCCGGCGGCGTCGCCGGGCCGGTGCTGCTGATGGCGGGCCTGGCCCGCATGCCCGCTTCCGGGGCGTCCTTGTTGCTCAACGCGGAGGCGGTGTTCACTGCCTTGCTGGCCTGGTTTGTTTTCAGGGAAAACTTCGATCGGCGCGTCGCGCTGGGCATGGTGGCCATCGTCGCGGGGGGCGTGGTGCTGGCATGGCCGGGCCAGATGAGCTGGCCGCAATGGCAGCCCGCGCTGCTGGTCGGGGCAGCGTGCCTGGCCTGGGCCATCGACAACAACTTCACCCGCAAGGTGTCGCTGGCGGACGCATCGTGGATCGCGATGGTCAAGGGCCTGACGGCCGGCACGACCAATCTCGCCCTGGCCCTGGCGATGGGCGGCGCCTGGCCCGCGCCGCCAGTGGTGCTGGCGGCGGCACTGGTGGGCTTTGCCAGCTATGGCGCCAGCCTGGCGCTGTTCGTGGTCGGCCTGCGCGAACTCGGCACGGCGCGCACCGGCGCGTATTTCTCGGTGGCGCCATTCTTCGGCGCAGCGCTGGCGATCGCGCTGTTGGGGGAGCCGGTCACCGCGCCGCTGCTCGCGGCCGGTGCGCTGATGGCGATCGGGGTTGCGCTGCACCTGTCGGAGCGGCATGAGCACCGCCATGTGCACGAACCGCTGGAGCACTCGCACGAACACGTGCATGGCGTGGGGGACGTGCACCACGACCATGTCCATGAGCCCCCGCTTGCGCCCGGCACGCGGCACAGCCACGCGCACCGGCACCAGCCCCTGGTGCACAGCCATCCGCACTACCCCGACGCGCACCACCGGCACGGGCATTGAGGCGGCCCTCACGCGCCGGCCCCGAGGCCCAGGGTGGAGGTGTCCCGCAAGAAAGTACGTCTTCTAGCGTGCCGGATGCAACTGCGCCCGTGTGTCAAACCACAACGTCGCGAGCGCCAGCAGCGCGAAAGGCAGCCCGACCCACGAGAGCTTGTCGAAGCCCAGCGAACCCACGAAGGTGCCGCTCAGCACGGCGCCCAGTGCCGTGCCGACGTACACCATGGAGCCGTTCAGGCTCATGAGCATCGGCGCCTGCTGGGGCGAGCGCGCCACCAGCAGCATCTGCTGGGGCGCCGCGAGGCCGAAACCGGCCATGCCCCAGACGACGAAAACCAGCACCGTGAGCGCGTGGTGGCCGCGCGTGAGCGGCACCAGCACCATCATGGCTGCCAGCAGCGCCAGTTGCATCCGTATCGTGCGAAGCGGGCCGATGCGGTCGACCACCAGCCCGCCGATGATGGTCCCCGCCACGCCCGAAAGCCCGAACATGACCAGCGTGAACGACAGTTGCGCGGGTGTCAGCGGATTCAGCGCGAGCAGGACCGGGCCCGCGTAGGCGAACACGCTGAAGATGGCGATGAAGAACAGCAAGGTGCGAAGCCAAACGCGCAGGATCGGCCATTGCCGGGCCGCCGCGCCGAGTCCGGCAAAGCGGGCGCCCGGCGCGTCGATCCGCTGCGGCAGCGCCGCCATCAGCAGCGCCGTAGTGGCCACGCAGGCACCCGCCACCACCCATACCGGCGTTTGCCAGCTGTAGGTGAGCCCCAGCCAGGCGCCCAGCGGCACGCCCACCGCATAGCTCAGGCTCATGCCGAGAAAGGTCAGCGACAGAGCGCGCCCGCGGCGCATGGGTTCCACCACGGCCACGGTCACGCCCGCGGCCAGCGCGCTGAACACCGAGCCGACGCCCATGAGGACACGGCCCAACAGCAGCACGGCCAGCGAACTGGCCAACGCGCACAGCACGCAGCCCGCGGCGAACAGGGCCATCGCCAGCAGGATGGCGCGCTTGCGCGGCCAGTGCCCGGTGGCCAGCAGGAACGGCGGAGCCAGCAATGCCGCGGCCAGCGCGTAGGCGGTCATGGCCTGGCCCGCCGCGGCGACGCTGACGCCCAGTGAATCCGCCAGCGGCTGCAGGATGCCCGTCAGGACGAAAGCCCCGGTGCCGACGACCAGGTTCGCCAGCGCGAAAAGGTAGAGGATGAAGGGCATCGGCCGGCCGCTGCGTCCGCGCCCCCTGCCTATTCGAGCGTGAAGCCGACCTTGAGCGTGACCTGCCAGTGGGCGACCTTGCCGTCCTGCACGTGCCCGCGCGTTTCCACGACGTTGAACCAGTGGATGTTGCGCACGGTTTCGTTGGCCTTGGCGATCGCCTTGCTGATGGCATCCTCGATGCCGATCTTGGAAGATCCGGTGAGTTCGAGGCTCTTGTAGATGTGGTCGCTCATGGGGGCTCCTATGGACAGGCCGCGCCCGCGCGCGGCCAAGACGCCAGAGCATACCCTTGCCCGGCGGCAACCGGCACAGCCCGGGAGGGCGCGAGCCGCGTCACTGCCCGAGCGCTCTTGGCAGGGGCAGGCCGCGAGAGCGCATCACGCTGCGCAATCGCGCGGGGTAGTCGGTGATGAGGCCGTCCACGCCCCAGGCGATCAGGCGTTCCATGTCGGCCGCGTCGTTGATGGTCCACGGGATCACCTTCAGGCCCAGCGCCTGCGCTTGCCGCACCAGGAGCTCGGTCACCGCGCCGCCGTTGGGCGACCACACGGCGCAGCCGGCCGCCTTCACCATCTCCGGCGCGCTGCCGTGATCGGTGAACTTCGCGCCGCCGGTCCACTCGCCGTCGCGCAGGTTGTCGTTGTTCGCGGTCTGGACGGTCAGGCAGACCGTGGGAATGGACGGCTCGAGCCGCTGGACCAGGCGCAGCGTGCGCCAGTCGAAACTCTGGATCGAAACGCGCTGGGTCATGCCGGCGTCGCGGATCACGTCCAGCAGCGCCCGCACCATCGCGTCGGGTCCGGCCGTATCCTCGGGGCGGCCGGGATGGATCTTGGTTTCGATGTTGAACCGCACGTCGTTCGCGCCCAGGGCCTTGACGCGATCGAACAGCGAAGCCAGTGTCGGCACGCGGGTGCCGTCGCGTGGCCGCTGCGCGGGAAAGCTCCGGGCGTACGGCGTGTCCGGATCGATGCGGCCGACGTCGTAGGCCAGCAGCTGCTCCATGGTCAGCGATCGGATCAGGGGTCCCCGGGGGCCGGCCAGCCAGCGGCCGTCGGCGCCGCGCGCGATTGCCGGGTTGAGATAAGAGTCGTGCGAGAGCACCACCACGCCGTCGGCCGTGCTGCCGATGTCCAGTTCCAGCGTGCTCACGCCGATTTCGAGCGCCCGTTCGAAGGCCGGCAGCGTGTTCTCGGGAGCGTCGCCGCGCGCGCCGCGGTGCCCCTGCAGGTCGAAGGCCGCGGCGGCGCCCACGGCGGCGCTCAGGCAGATGGAAACGACGAATGCAGCTCGCAGGTTCATGACAGGTGCGTTCATGGGGTTGGCTGAAGCAGGCGAGTATGCGTCAGTGCGGTACGCCGGCGCGCTGAAAACCCCGGGCCTTCCGTTGCGCATGGCGCGCAACTAGAACCACAGCTCCACCACCCCGATGCCTGCCAGTTGCGCCTGCACGTGGGCGCCCTCCGGGGCGAACAGCATGCCGGTGCACGAGCCGGTGGTGATGAGATCCCCGGCGCGCAGCGGCTGCCCGCGCCGGGCGCAGTGTCGTGCCAGCCAGCCGAGCAGGCGCCAGACATCAGCGGCGGGGTTGGCACCGCGTGTGCTGGCGACCGGCTGGCCGTCGAACGCGAGATACGCCTCCACCGTGCGCAGGTCCAGTTCGCCGGGGCTCAGCGCGGACGCCACACCGATGACGAGCCCGCCATGGTTTTGCAGATCGGCCAGTTGGGCCAACGGCGCACTGTCGCGCCAATCGGCCAGCCGGGTTTCGACCACTTCGATGACCGGCAGCACGGCCTCGACCGCATCGCGCACCAGTGCCGGCTCGGGCTCGCCCGCCGCGGGGTCGAGGTCACGGCCCAGGCGCACCGCCACTTCGACTTCGATGCCGCGCATGCGCCACTGCGGGCCCAGCAGCGTCGCGCCGCTGGCGAACAGTCCGCTGTCCGGCAGCGGCGCGCAGGCGGGCTCGGCCAAGGGGGCCTTGGCGCCGACCTTCCATCCGCCCACCGGCCCGAGGCCGCGTACGGTTGCATCCTGCACCGCGTACGCGCCGTCGGTATCGGGCACCGGCACGTGCGCGTGCGGCACCGCCACCGCGGCCTTGCGCGCGCGAATCAGGCGCCGCGCCAGGTCGGCGGGATCGAACGATGAGGCGGTCACGCACCCATGGTAATCGGCCCGGGTCAAGCCCGCAGCTTGGCCTTCAGCACGATCTCCGGCACCGCGGCCAGCGCTTTGGACACCGGGCAATTCTTCTTCGAGAGCTCGGCCAGTTCCTGGAATTTCGCCTCGTCGAGGCCCGGCACCGTCGCCTCCATCGCCAGCGCGATGCGGTCGATCTTGAAGCCCTCGCCATCCTTGGCCAGCCTCACCGTTGCCGTGGTGTCGATCGAGCCGACGTTGATGCCGGCTTTTTCGCAGGTGACGGCGAAGAACATCGTGAAACAGGCCGCGTGGGCGGCGCCGATGATCTCCTCGGGGTTGGTGCCCTTGCGGTCGTCCGCGAAGCGGCTGGCGACGCTGTAGGGGTAGCCCTGCAGCGCGCCGGTTTCGGTGCTGACCTGGCCCCGGCCGGTCTTGCCGGCGCCTTCCCAATGGACGCTGGCCTTTTTTTCGATCATGGTGGACTCCTGAGTGGGGGGAGCGCCCGAGTTTGCGCAACGCCGCAATCGCAGTCTGTAGGACGGCGCCGTAAGTGCGTACGTGCCGCGAAGGCGTCGCCAAAGCGACGTTCTTGGGGCCATCCCCGATGCGATGCGGCAGCGCGCCCGCTAGGCTCGCGCTCTCGGGAAGGAATTCCGATGCAGCGTCTCCATCACAAGTTCTGGCCCAAGCGCTTGCCGCATGCGCTGACCTCACCCGCCACCTCGCTGTGGGACAACCTCGAGATCAGCGCGCGCCGCTACCCGGACAAGCCGGCGCTGGTGTTCTTTGGCCGCGTCTTGACCTACCGCGAGCTGCGGCTGAGGGCCGAGCGCCTGGCAGCCCGGCTGCACGTGCTGGGCGTGCGAAAGGGCGACCGCGTCATGCTCGACATGCAGAACTGCCCGCAACTGGTGATCGCCCATTTCGCCATCCTGCGCGCCAACGCGGTGGTCGTGCCCGTCAACCCGATGAACCGGGCCGAGGAGCTCAAGCATTACATCGACGATCCCGACGCGAAGGCGGCGATCACGACCGCCGACCTGGCGCCGGAAATCGCCCGCGCGAGCGACGCCTTGCCGCAGGGCCGAAGGCTCGCCCACCTGATCGTGAGCCATTTCACGGACGCGTTCGATCCCCAGGCGTCCGAGGCGGACCCGCTGCCGCAGGCGTGGCGCGACTGGCTGCTCACCCGCCATGCGCTGCCGTTGCTCGGCGGCAGCCAGGCGATGAGCTGGCAAGAAGCGCTCGACAACACGGCGCCGCTGCCGCCGCTGGAGGTGGGTCCGGGCGACCTGGCCATCCTTCCCTACACCAGCGGCACCACCGGCCTGCCCAAGGGCTGCATGCACCCGCACGCGAGCATCATGCACAACGCCATCTCGAGTTCCGTGTGGGGCAACGCCACCGCCGAGAACGTGACGCTGCTGGTCGTGCCGATGTTCCACATCACCGGCATGGTCAGCGTGATGCACTCCAACATCTACACCGGCGCCACGCTGGTGGTGATGCCGCGCTGGGACCGCGAACTGGCCGGCCGGCTGATCTCGCGCTGGAAGGTGACGTCCTGGACCAACATCCCGACCATGGTGATCGACCTGCTGGCCAGTCCCAACTTCGACCAATACGATTTGTCCAGCCTGGTGCACATCGGCGGGGGCGGCGCGGCCATGCCGCAGGCAGTGGCGCAGCGCCTGCTGGAGCAGTTCGGCCTGCGCTACGTGGAGGGCTACGGCCTGACGGAAACGGCGGCGCCTTCGCACAGCAACCCGCCGGACGATCCCAAGCAACAGTGCCTGGGCATCCCTTTCATGGGTTGTGATGCGCGCGTGGTCGACCCCGAGACGCTGCAGGAAATGCCGGTGGGCGAGCAGGGGGAGATCGTCATCCGCGGCCCGATGGTGTTCGCCGGGTACTGGAAACGGCCCGAAGCCACCGCGGCGGCGTTCATCGAGATCGAGGGCCAGCGCTTCTTCCGGTCTGGCGACCTGGG
>DATMBW010000372.1:0-8633 GCA_035559095.1 Ramlibacter sp. | reverse complement strand
CAGGAGCAGGCTGAGCGGAACGATGGAGCAGGTCAGACCTATCCCGACGAGCTTGTAGACCGTGCCCGCATAAAGACGCCCGATGGTGAGTGGCGTGAGCATTCTTATCCCGTCTTTTCAATCTAACGTTTGTTGGCAGGCGCAGCGGCTAACGCGGCGAAACCCCCGGCGTTTGCGCCCGGCCCTGGCTTGTCCGGAACACAACCCAAGCCCCGCCAACCAGGAAACACAGGCACGCCAGTGGTCCGATCGGCCGGATATGCGTGGTGCCGAGCAGCACTCCGGACAAGCCCAGTGCCATGACGGCGTACCACGGTGCTCCCGCGCGGCGCCATGCCGTAGCCGCCGCCACCAATGCGACGAACCAGGAGGCGGAGCCCACGATCGCCATGGCCCCCGTGACCGGGCCCCAGAACAGTGCCTGCAGACCGGCCTCCAGGGCGCCGCGGCGCGCCGGCTCGAGCGCGGCGAGCGTGTGCACCATGACGCCGCTCGCCACGCCCACCGCGGCATCGAAAGCCGGGTACACCACGATGAAGATCGAGGCCGCCCAGCGGCTGATCCGCGCCGCGCGGCCATGCAGATCGCGCACGAGCAGCAGCACGGCAAGGCCCATCAGCGCGAACAGCGGAATCTGCGCGACGTGAAGCGCGGTCCACCAGGATGCAATCGGCGCCAGCGTCTCGAGGATGTTTTGCGCCGGCAGCAGCGCCGGATGCCCTATCTCGAGCAGCCCCAGGACCAGGGGTACGCCAAGTACGACGAGTTTGTGCGACGCCGGGAAGGAGCTGGTCATGATGACTCGAATTGTCAAGCCGCATTCTTGACCAGGCTGGCGAACTCGGGGAGATAGTTGACGGTGGGGACCGGAATGGAGGGCGGCGCCTGCCGGCAGCGCACTTCGGGCCAATCGCACATCGGAATGTCCTCGGGCCCGGCTTCGGACATGAGCGTTCCGCCCCAGTCGAAGCAGACCGCGCGAATATGGGGATGGCCCGCCACTAGTGCCCCGCCGGCAGCTTTCTCAGCAATTCGGTCGGGCTTTTGGGATTGCGGTATCCACCCACCGTGCCGTCGTAGGCTTCCAGGGGCATTTCGTAGCGCTGGCCGGTGTTCGGATCTTCGAGCCGCGTGTAGCCCATCGTGCCTTCGCGCCGGCCCTGGGAGATGCGGTCTTCGGACAGGCGCTTCTGGCGCCATGACTCGATGAGCCCGGAGTTGTCGAGCGGATTGTTGCGCGGCAGCCGCACGGCATCCTGCCCGGCCACCTGCCGCGCGTTGGTCACGACGATGGATTGCGCCACGGCGGGCAGCCACAGCTTGTCGTGGTCCCACCGGGTCGCGGGCGCCTGGTACAGGCTCATCGCCGCCGAATACCGGCCGTACCCCGCGCTCAGTCCGACGGTGGCGCGCAGGCGCACCGGTGCGCCCTTGTGCACCGCCGAGAGGAGGAAGTCTTCCGACTGCCAGGGGCCCCAGATCCCCGGCTGGCTGGGCAGCGGCGCGGACCGCTCGATCCGCGCCGACGGGTTCACTTGCTTCATCGTCATGACCAGGAAGTCGCGCGGCGTCATGCGGCCGAAACTGCCGTGCAGCAGCGCGCTCGAAACGAACGTCTTGCCGTCAGGCGCAAACAGATCCACCCCATTGGTCGTTTCTTTCACCGTCCATCCCTTGGGGGCGGCCCAGCGGAAGTACCGCCCCTGCTGGGTTTCCAGGGGCGGCCGCTCCAAGGCGACGGCTCTGGGCCGCTCCGCGGCCTGCGCGAAGGCAAGCAGCGGCGCAAGCATCAACGCCCCGGCCAGGCTCGAGATGACGATATTTCGTTTCATTGTTTTTTCCTTCTTGCGAGACACCGGCCGCCTGCTGGCCGGCTCACGCCGAATCTCCCAGCAGGACAACGAGCTCTTCGGCCGACCCGAGCAACTCGCGCAAACGATCGACCTTGAAGCGGGTCCACTCGGCCAGCCAGCCCTGCTCGGCCAGGCGGTGCTCGATCAGCAGCTTCAGCGCGGTGAGGTCGGTCCCGTAGCAGCCGGAGCCGGTGGCCAGGCCTTGCAATTCCGACTGGAGGGCCTTGACGGCTTCCCCAGGCCAATGCGCGACCACGTGCGTGACCACCGCGTACTTCAGTAGATCGTTGCGCGAACGCAAGGCGTCTCGCACGACGGGCACGGCAGGCACTCCGAGCGCGACGAAGAACCCGCGCATGGCCAGATCAACCGGCGACCCATGCGTCTTGAGCCACTCCAGCATCTGGGGCAAGACAGGCTCGACCGCGGGGTACCCAAGAGCGACCAGCGCCGCCGCACGCGGCACGTCTTCCTTGTCCTGCGGCAACAGCCGCTTCAGCGAGGCTTTGTCCACGGCGCTCCCACATCGGCAGGAAGCCTTCGCCGCCTGCTTCGCTCCATTTGACACACAGCTGCCTATTCTGCCTTTTCGCGGTCAGCCGGCGCCAGATGGTCGCCGTCGCATCGGGATCGGGCTCGCGTGGCGCGAGCCCACGTCAGGGCTGCTGGTCCAGCGCCTCGCCGATCGCGTTGACCACGGCGTCGATCTCGCCACGCTCTGCGACAAAGGGCGGCGCCAGCTGCAGCGTGTCGCCTCCGAAGCGCACGTAAAAGCCCTTGTCCCAACAGCGCATCGCGATTTCGAACGGACGGCGCGCCGGCTCGCCAGGCAGCGAGGCGATGGTGATGCCGGCGGCGAGGCCGTAATTGCGGATGTCGGTCACGTGCGGCGCGCCGCGCAGGTTGTGCACCGCGCGTTCGAAATAGGGCGCGAGCTCCCGCACGCGAAGCATGGCGTCCTCGCGTTCCAGCAGGTCCAGCGCCGCCAGGGCCGCAGCGCACGCCACCGGGTGCGCGGAATAGGTGTAGCCATGCGGAAACTCGATGCCGTAGTCGGGACCGCCCGCGTCCATGAAGGCCTGGTGGATCTCGCCGCTGGTCACCACGCCGCCCATGGGAATGGCGCCGTTGGTGACCTGCTTGGCGAAGTTCAGGATGTCCGGCGTCACGCCGAAGGCCTGCGCCCCGGTCCAGGCTCCGGCGCGGCCGAAGCCGGTGATGACTTCGTCGAAGATCAGCAGGATGCCGTGCTGGTCGCAGATTTCGCGCAGCCGCTGCAGGTAGCCGCGCGGCGGCACGATCACGCCGGCGGAACCGGCGAACGGCTCGACGATGACCGCGGCGATGTTCGACGCGTCGTGCAGCGCGATCAGCTCCTGCAGCTCGTCGGCCAGGTGGGCGCCCAGCTCGGGCATGCCGCGGCTGAAGGCGTTGCCGGGCAGCAGCGTGTGCTGCAAGTGATCGGCGGCGACGCCCTCGCCGTACAGCTTGCGGTTGCCCACGATGCCTCCCACGCTGATGCCGCCGAAGTTGACGCCGTGGTAGCCTTTGGCGCGCCCGATGAAGCGCGTCTTGCCGCTCTGGCCCTTCAGCCGCCAATAGGCGCGCGCCATCTTCAGCGAGGTGTCGGCCGCCTCGGAACCGGAACCCACGAAGAACACGTGGTCCAACCCCCGCGGCATGTGCGAGACGATGCGCTCGGCCAGCTGGAACGACAGGGGGTGGCCGAACTGGAATGCCGGCGCGTAATCGAGCCGCGCGATCTGCCCGGCCACCGCGCGGCCGATCTCCGCGCGCCCGTGGCCCAGGCCGCAGGTCCACAGTCCCGACAGCCCGTCGAAAATGCGGCGGCCGGCCGCGTCGCGGTAATAGCAGCCCTGGGCTTCGACCAGGATGCGCGGTTCTTTCTTGAATTGCCGGTTGCCGCTAAAGGGCATCCAGTGCGCGGCCAGCTGGGCCTCGGTGGGCATTGAAGCGAGATGGGATGAGTCGTTCATGTTCATGAGCCCATTCTGGTGATCGCGGCGGTTTCATTAAACTGCTTTCTTTCACCGTTTACTTGCACGGGAATGAAACATTCATGGTCAAGAAGGCGCTGCTGGGTCAAGTGGGAGATACGGAAATCCGCCTGCTGCGGATCTTCAGGACGGTGGTCGAGTCCGGGGGCCTTTCGGCGGCCGAACTGGAACTCAACATCGGGCGCTCGACCGTGAGCCGCCACGTCAAGGAGCTCGAGGAACGCCTCGGGCTGGTGCTGTGCCGGCGCGGCCGCGGCGGCTTTGGCCTGACGGCGGACGGGCAGCGCGTTTACGACGGCGCCTTGCGCCTGCTGGACGCCATGGACGTGTTCCGCGCCGGCGTGGGCGAGTTGCATGCCGATCTGGTGGGCAGCCTGGCGCTGGGCGTCTTCGACAAGACGGTGACCAACCCACGGGCGCGGATCGCGCGCGCCATCCGCGACTTCCGCCGCGTCGCGCCCGAGGTCGGCCTCGACATCACGGTCGGCACATTGAGCAGCATCGAATCGGCGGTCATCGACGGCCGCACCAGTGTGGGCATCGTGCCGGACCACCGCCGGTCGGACAGCCTCGACTACCACGCGCTGTTCGCCGAGGACATGTACCTGTATTGCGGGCATCTGCACCCGCTGTTCGCCGGCGGAGGAACGACGCCGGGCTGGCAGGAACTGCAGGAGTACGACTACGCGGGCCTGGCATTCCATTCGCCCAACATGGATGCCGCCCATCGTTTCGGGCTGCGGCGCAAGGCGTCGGTGACCGACCAGGAAGCCGTGGCGACCCTGATCCTGTCAGGCTGCTACATCGGCTTCCTGCCGGATCACTATGCGGCCGCGTTCGTCAACGGCGGCATGATGAAGCGCATCGAGCATCCGCAGTGCGGCTACAGCGTGCAGTTCGTGGCGATCGTGCGCCGCTCGCCGGAACCGTCGCGCGTGGTGCAGGCATTCATGGAGGCGCTGCTTGCGGCGCACACGGCGGAGGCGGTAGCTGCCAACTGAGGCCCCGCCGAAGCGGCGACAGGTCAGGCGGCTGCGTCCCTGCGCACGACGGAAACGACTTGCCGTCCAAGAGCAACAGGGTCACAGCTGGGTTCAAAGCAAACGGACACATGTCCCCATGAGGCGGGAAGGACAAACTGGAAGAAATTCCCATATCGAACGATCAGATAGTCGAGCCCGCCGCAGTCAATGTTTCCGCGCTGGGACGCCAATTTGATCAGCGTTGGGTTGACCAGGAGTTCTTCGTACCTGTCCGATTCCGCGGCGCTGGCGGCAAGGGTGCCATTTCTCGATCGAGTCGAAAGTTGTCCGTCTCTGTAGATCGCGACATACCGAACATCGCTCGACAGGGCGAAGATCTCGTCTTGCATGCCCAGCTCACTTCTTTGAACATCCATCCTTCGGGAACTCGTATGTCTTATCGTCGATCTTGGCCGAGAAGGAAGTGACGTTCTTCTTTGTCGTGTCGCGCTTGATATTCATGAAGATCATGTTGTGCGCCTCGGAACCGCGTGAGGCCATGGTGCTGACGGACGGCATGTCTTCGAGGTCGACCATATGCGCTTTCGGGTCGCTCGCGAAGAGTTGGTGGACGGTGGCCTTCGTGCCGTCGATGGCGAAGCAAGGTGCCGCAAGAGCATTGCCGGAAAAAACCAGCCCCGCGAGCAGCGCCAAGGCAAAACCCCTCCCACGAGCGCTTGTGGCCATGATGCACCTGGTCAAAGCACTTTGAAATTCAGGACGATTCTTCATTTAGCTTCTCCATTCTAAAAAACCGGGAAAGGGGCGTCCCAGCGGCGCCGAGGGTGACGAAGAGTGTGGTGCGCACCATCCAACGTTTGACCTGTGCGGTGTTGAAAAGGCTACCTGCCAAAGGGAAGCCAGCTGAACAAGCCAAAGCCGGGCCAGGCTTTGCGCACCTGGCCCAGGCAATCCTTGACCAGTGCCTTTTGGGCGGGGCTAAGGGGCTTGCACTCCTTGCGAACGGCCACCACCGCCAGGCCAAGCTCACCAATGAGTTCCGATGAGGTTGTCCATGTGCCATTGAGAACGCTCTCCAGGCGATGGCCATGAGTGGTAAAGCCCCCTTCATTCAAGGCAGAGGCCAAGGCATAAAACGGCTCTGAGCTCACGGTTGCCGGCATCGACGTCCCCGACCTCGATAGAGCGCTGCGTGCTCAAGTGTGTATTCAGCCAGCGGGCCAAGACGCGCGCTCGAAGGGCTGAACTGCTCCGGCGGCTTCAGATAAGCGAAGACGAGATGGCTCACCCCCACCGAAGGGCCTTGAGCTTCCTTCAGCGTTCCGAAAACGAATACGAGGTGCGACATGAGGGCTCTACCGCGCTGGAGATGACGCAATACCTTGCGCTGGCGTCAGCGAGTAAGCGCAGCTGCGATAGGTCGAAGGGTTAGCCGACTTCAATGCTTCTGTTGGCCGCCGTGGCCCGTGTGCGCACCCGAACCGTAGCCACGAAGCTGGGCATAGCGTGAAGTCTGCTCAGGCGTGAGTATCTGGACCTGGGCGAGGTGAGCCTCGAGATGCGCGGCGCGCACCTTGGCCTGCAGCGAGCCGATTTCATTGAGCGAACTGGCCAGCAACTCTGGACTAATGGCCCTGGTTGCAAACAGCCGGTCGAGTTTGCGCTCTTCTTCGACGAGCGCACGGCCAAGCGCGATGGCCTTCGACTCCATCGAGGCAAAGAGAGCTTGGGTCTTGGCGCGCTGCTCGGGTGTGAGGTCAAGCTGCGAGGCGAGTTCGAGAACGTGAGCAGGGCCTGGATAGCCGTTGAGTTCCGCTGCCTTCGCGAGGCCCATGCCCTTGCCAGACAAGTAGGCATTGACATCTTCCGGCGACAGAGACTTGATGTCGCGCGCTTCCTGCCCGACGTAGGGAGACGCCGCCGGCGCAGCCGACGCCCCGGGTGCGAAGTACAGAAAAGCGAGAAGGCAGGCGACGACTGGATGCTTCATACGAACCTCCTCTCGAGGTGAGTGAGTCGGCTAACGAGGCTGTGAAAAAAGGTTCGAGGCACTCTTTTCCGGGCCTCAGCGCTTTTCCTGGTCATCAATCGAAAACAGCCGTTCGTCGCTGCGTGCCAGCCCCGGGAGGATCCGGCTGGCCGTGAGCCAAGAAATGCCGAAGGCAACCAGCCCCAGCGCTTCTCCAAAGAAGGGCACACGCGGATGAAGTCTGGCCAGATGTCCGCCGGTCAGGCCGTCCAGGCCCAGCACCACGATTACTCCCACGATCACCACGCCGCAGACAGAATAGACGAGTGCCCGGGTCCTTGCCTGGGGGTGACCCTTGCCCACCGCCCGCTGGCGAAAGATGTAGCAGAAGCAAGCCAGGATCACGAACAGCACGGCGGCCGACAGCGCGTGCGCGTACGGCAGTACCTCGTCGTGTGAGCCGCATTTGCAGGGAAACATCGCAACGCCCAGCGCGGCCAGCGCCCCCACCTTACTGAGCACCGCCTCGACGGTGAGAAACCCGTTATAGGCCAGGAAAAAGGCCGCGATCGCGAAAAGAAAGCCGGTGAAGATGGTGCGCGACCAGTCCTTTTCGTAGTACGAGGCGCTTATCGACTCCAGTCGCACCTCGGCGAAGTAGCTGGCCAGCGAGGCCAGGCTCAGTGCGATCAAACCCACGATCAGCTTGAGCGTGCGGTGGTCGATCTCTTCCCTTCTTGGCTGTCGACGCATGATGCTCCTCCTCTTCCTCGGATGTTAGCCGGGCGTGCGGCGAATATGAAACCGCGGCAAACGTTTTCAGCCGTGCCAAAAAACGAAAAAGAAGGCGCCGAGGAAAATGATCGCAAATAAGCCCCCCACAACCATATCCCAGGTCAGCCCGCGCTCGATGACGGCGTCGCGAGGATTGTCGGGGTTGACGTAGCAGATAGTGGTAATGCCGGGCGCAAGGCGGGCGACGACCCGCTTCTTTCCTCTGTAGCCGGATGTGGCTGCAGGCGAGAAGCTATATCGGCTCGAGCTGTAATAACGTCCGGCAAAACCATAGTGGTATGTCACGACGATCCTGTAGAGCCCTGAGTCCGTCGCATCTTCGCTTACCGAGCTGGAGACAATGACGCAGCGCGTCTCTCGCCAGGACCTTGCGCTGCGAACTCTTCGCAGGGGAATCAAGAAAAAGAAATACAACATCAGCAAAGGCAAGACCAAGCCAGGCAGATAGTCCAGAATGTTCCTCATCGAATCACGGCCATTGCTCGATCGCTGGCGGGCCTATGGAAGGAATGGCTACCTTCTCGGCTCATACCGCATCGCCACCGCCCCCGAGGCGAACTCCAACCGGCTTACGAGCTTCAAGTCGAGACGCTTCGATAGCCCGGCGAACAACGTCGGCCCATGGCCCACTAGCCTGGGCTGCACCACGAACTCGTACTCATCGATCAATCCCAGCTCCGCCAACGCCAGCGGGAGCTTCACGCCTCCCACGAACAGTCCCCTGCCCGACTCCTGCTTCAGTTGCCGAACGGCTTTCTCCAAATCCCCGCGCACGAGCTCCGCGTTCCAATCGACCCGGTTCAAGGTGCTCGACACGACGTACTTTTTTGCCGCGTCGATCGTCCGGGCGAAGGGTTCCATCCAATCGGGCATCGCTCCCTTCGGCGCCGGCGACCGGAAGGCGGCCTCCATCATTTCATAAGTCACTCGGCCAAAAAGGAGGGCATCGGCCCGGTTGAGGTTCTCGACTGCGTGACGATGCAACTCTTTGTCTGGGATTATTGCCCGGTGGTCG
>DATMBW010000371.1:0-3238 GCA_035559095.1 Ramlibacter sp. | reverse complement strand
GTCCGGACCGGCCACCGTCCTGCAGCACGTGAAGGCCGGCAAGCTGCGCGTTCTTGCGCATTGGGGCAACGGCAAGCTCGAAGCGCTGCCCGATGTGCCGGCGCTCAAGGACTCCGGCTACAACGCCGAATATGCCCAGTGGTCCGGCCTGTTCATCCCGGCGGCGACGCCCGAGCCGGTGGCGCAGCGCCTGCGCGCAGCGGCGCGCGCAGCCGCGCAGGACGCGAAAGTCAAGCAGGTGATCCTCAACGCCGGCAGCCCGATCCTCTACCAGGACATGCCCGACTTCGAGCAGTACGTGCAAGCCGACGCGAAGCGCATGGCCGACGTGGTCAAGAAGATCGGGAAAGTTGAATAAGGAATGTCATTGCGGGCTTGACCCGCAATCCATGGATCCCGGGTCAAGCCCGGGATGACAGCCAGGGAGTTCGCGATGTCAATTGCTTTGCGTTTCTGTCTCGTTTTCCTTGTTGCTTTCGCTTCCTTGGGCAGCGCCTTTGCCCAGACCTGGCCCGCCCGGCCGGTCAAGATTGTCGTGCCGTTCGCCGCGGGCGGCCCGGCCGACAATTACGCGCGGTTCCTGGCAACGCGGCTGCAGGAAGCGCTGGGGCAATCGTTCGTGGTCGAAGACAAGCCCGGCGCGGGTTCGCTGATAGGCACCGACGCCGTGGCGAAGGCCCCGCCGGACGGGTACACGCTGCTCCTGATGTCGAACACGCACACGGTGAACGAAACGCTGATCCCCAGCAAACCGTTCGTGCTCACGCGTGACTTCACGCCGATCGCGCCCATCAACTATTCGGACCTGGTGCTGGTGGCCCATCCCTCGGTTCCGGCTGCCAGCATCAAGGATTTGCTCAAACTGGCGAAGGATCGCCCGGGCAAGCTCAATTACGCCTCATCCGGCCTGGGCACGCCCTATCACATGGCGGGCGAGCTGTTCAAGAGCATGTCCGGCGTCTACCTCGTGCACATTCCCTATCGCGGCAGCTCGGGCGCGCGCACCGATGTGATGGGCGGGCAGGTGCAACTGATGTTCGACGCGGTGACGACGATGGCCGAGCAGGTCAAGGCCGGGAAGGTCAAGGCCCTCGCCACCACCGGCATGCAGCGCTCCAGCGTGCTGCCGGATGTGCCCACCGTCCACGAAGCGGGAGTTGCGAACTACGAAGCGACGATCTGGCTGGGCCTGTTGGCGCCGAAGGGCACCCCCAAGGCCATCATCGACCGACTCAACGAAGCGGTGTCGCGGATCGCCAGCCAGGATGCCGTGCGCCAAGAATGGGGTCGCCAGGGCGCGACGCCGATGGTGATGACACCGGCCGTGTTCGAGAAATACATCCAGGACGACATCGCCAAATGGGCGCGGGTGATCAAGTCCGCCAACATCAAGGCCGAGTAGCGTGGGAGCGCGAATTCGCTTGCTCAGCGGCGGCGCCGCGCAGGGGCTGGTGCGCAGTCTGCAGGACCGGTTCCTCGCCGAAAGCGGCTACAGCGTGGAAGGCACCTTCGGCGCGGTGGGCGCCATGCGCGACAAGCTGCTTGCCGGCGAGCCGTGCGACCTGGTCATCCTCAGCCAGGCACTGGTCTCCCAGTTGATCGCCAGCGGCCAAGTCATTGGCGGCAGCGCGGTGCCGCTCGGTACGGTGAAGACCGGCGTGGCCGTGAAAGCCGGACAACCCGTGCCGGATGCGACGTCGGCCACCGCGCTCAGGTCGGCGCTGCTGGCCGCGCCGGGCATTTATTTCCCCGACCCGGTCAAGGCCACGGCGGGCATCCACTTCATGAAGGTGCTGAAGGCCCTGGGGATCGACCAGCAGCTCGCTTCGCGGCTGCGGCCGTTTGCGAACGGCGCGACCGCCATGCATGAAATGGCGCAGGCCCGCGAGAGCGGCGTGATCGGCTGCACCCAGGTCACGGAAATCCTGTACACGCCCGGCGTGCAGCTGGTGGGCTTGCTGCCTCCCGAATTTGAACTGGCCACGGTCTACACCGCGGCAGTGTGCACCGCGGCGCAGGAGCCCAAGGCGGCAGGCGACCTGATCGGCTTACTGGCCAGCGCAGATACGGCCGCCCTGCGTCTGGCCGGCGGCTTCGAGCCGGTTTAGGCCAGCAGCGCGTTCACCCGCTTCACGTAGGCGGCCGGGTCGTCCGGCAATCCGCCCTCGGCCAGCAAAGCCTGATCGAACAGGATATGGGCCAGATCATCGAAGTGCCCGGAGCCTTCGAGTTTTTTCACCAGCGGATGCCCGGCATTGACCTCCAGCACGGGCTTGACCTCCGGCACCTTCTGGCCCGCCTGTTTGAGCATGCGCGCGAGCTGCATGCTCATGCCGCTGTCGGTGACGACCAGGCAGGCCGGTGAATCGACCAGCCGCGTGGTCACGCGCACGTCCTGCGCCTTGTCCTTGAGCGCCTCCTTCAGCCGGGCGAGCACCGGCTTGAAAGTCTCGGCCGCTTCCTCGGCGGCTTTCTTCTCGGCTTCGTCCTGCAGCTTGCCCAGGTCCACCGCGCCCTTGGCCACCGACTGCATCGGCGTGCCATCGAACTCGTGCAGGTAGTTCAGCGCCCATTCGTCGACCCGGTCCGTCATCAGCATCACCTCGATGCCCTTCTTGCGAAAGACTTCGAGCTGCGGGCTGTTCCTGGCGGCCGCCAGGGTATCGGCCGTGATGTAGTAGATGGCCTCCTGGCCTTCCTTCATGCGCGCCTTGTAATCGGCCAGCGAAACGCTCTGTGTGTCGGAGCTGGTGGAGGCAAAGCGCAGCAGGCCCGCCAGCCGGTCGCGGTTGGCGAAGTCCTCGCCCAGGCCTTCCTTCAGCACGGCGCCGAAATCGGCCCAGAACTTCGCGTACTTGGCCTTGTCTTCCTCGGACGCGCCCTCTTCCTTCTCCAGTTTGGCCAGCTCCTCCAACATCGCCAGCACCCGTTTGGTGGAACCTTCGCGGATCGCCTTCACGTCGCGGCTTTCCTGGAGCAGCTCACGGCTGACGTTCAGTGGCAGGTCGGACGAATCGATCACGCCCTTGACGAAGCGCAGGTAGACCGGCAGCAGCGCCTCGGCTTCGTCCATGATGAAGACGCGATTGACGTAGAGCTTGACGCCGGCCGCCTTCTCGCGATTCCACAGGTCGAACGGCGCATGGGCCGGGATGTAGAGCAGCTGGACGTACTCGGTCGATCCTTCCACGCGGTTGTGCGCCCAGGCCAGCGGCGCCTGATGGTCATGGCTGATCTG
>DATMBW010000370.1:0-6651 GCA_035559095.1 Ramlibacter sp. | reverse complement strand
CGCTTGCCGATGAAGCCGGTCGCGCCGGTGACGAAATACTGCATGGAAAACCTCCGGAACTGGATTTGCTTTGCATGCATTCTTGCGCAAAGTGCGGGCGCGCTGATTCAGCACAAACCCTCCGCCAGGACTCTAGGGCCGGCCGCCTAGCGTTTTAGGAAGCCGCACCTAGAACACGCACGCCCGTAAGGCTTAAAGTCCCCTCATGCGCCAATTGCGAGAGACCGGCGGCGCGATCTTCAACCCAACGACTGGAGGCCACCATGGTCAAGAAACTGCAAAAGAAGGCTGCCGAGAAGACGACCGGCGCCCAACTGTCCGGCACCGTGAAGGAATCGGCCCAGCAAATCTGGCTGGCCGGGCTGGGCGCGTTCGCGAAGGCCCAGGAAGAAGGCGGCAAGGTGTTCGAAGCCCTGGTCAAGGAAGGTACCTCGATCCAGCGCAAGACGCAGGCCGCCGCCGAGGAAAGGATTTCCGAAGCCACGAACCGCATGGCCACGATGGCGACCGACATCTCCTCGCGCGCTTCGGGCCAATGGGACAAGCTCGAGAACATCTTCGAGGACCGCGTGTCCAAGGCGCTCAACAAGCTGGGCGTGCCCTCGTCGAAAGACATCGACGCGCTGATCGCTCGGATCGACGAACTCAATCGCAACGTGTCCAAGCTCAGTGCGAAGGCGGCCGCTTCGACCCGCCGGCCGAGCGTGAATGGCGCGGCCAAGCCGGTGGCCAAGCGCGCCTCGGCCCGCAAGTCGGCCTGACGCGCGCGCAGGCTCAATCAAGGCGCTTCGGCGCCTTTTTTTGTCTTTCGGCCGCGAGCGATCCGCACTTGTGTTTGCTGCAACGCAGCAGAGAACGCGTGGCAAGCCACCTACACTGACCGCACATGAGCATTAGAAAACCGAAGACCCCGAGAATCGCGCTTGCGCTCGCTGGGGGGGGGCCGCTGGGAGCGATCTACGAGATCGGTGCCCTGTGCGCGCTGGACGAGGCGCTCGAAGGCCTGGAGCTGACTCGGCTGCACCACTATGTGGGCGTTTCGGCCGGCGGCTTCATCGCCGCAGGGCTGGCCAACGGCATGTCGCCGCGCGAAATGTGCGCTTCCTTCATCGAATGCGACGACGGTGCCAGTGAAGTTTTCGACCCTTCCTGGCTCATGGTGCCTGCTTACGGCGAGTTCGCGCGGCGCGCCATCATGTTGCCGGGGCTGGCCGCCTCGGCACTATGGCGCGCCACCGTGGGACGGCGCTCCCTGACGCACGCGATCGAACGGCTGGGTCCGAGCCTGCCCACGGGAATCTTTTCCAATGACCAGATCGACCGGCAGCTGGCGCGCCTGTTCTCGCGCGAAGGCCGCACCAACGATTTCCGAAAGTTGCGCACGCAGCTCACGCTGGTGGCCACCGACCTGGATACCGGCGAAGCCGCGCCCTTCGGCCGGCCAGGCTGGGACCATGTGCCGATCTCCCGGGCGGTGCAGGCCAGCTCGGCCCTGCCCGGGCTGTTTCCGCCGGTGGAAATCGACGACCGCTGCTTCGTGGACGGCGCGCTGAAGAAGACGATGCATGCATCGGTCGCCCTGGACGGCGGCGTGGACCTCATGCTGTGCATCAACGCCCTCGTGCCCTTCAATTCCACCGAGCCCGAAACAGCCCGAGTCATGCATCGCGCGCTGCCGCACGACCAGCGGCGCATTCCACGCATCGCGGACGGGGGCCTGCCGGCGGTGTTGAGCCAGACCTTCCGCTCCATCATCCATTCCCGCATGGAACTGGGAATGAAGCACTACGAACGCGCCTACCCGCAAACCGACATTGTCCTGATCGAGCCCGATCATCGCGACCCGGAGCTGTACCTGGCCAATACGTTCAGCTACGGCCGCCGCCGGCAACTGGCCGAGCACGCCTATCACCAGACGCGCAGCTTGCTGCGCTCGCGCCGCACCAGCCTGGCCGCCAAGCTGCGGCGGCATGGCATCGAGCTGCGCGCGCAGGTGCTGGACGATCCGCACCGGCATCTGGTGACCCTGCCCAAACCGGCCACCCGCATCGGGCGCGCAATCGCGTCGCTCCAGGAAGTCATGGACGATCTCGGACACGCCCTGCAGCCGGGGCTGCGCCAGCCGCTTGCGCAAGAGTAGCGCCAGAAAAGGTCCCCAGCGATGGCAAAAAAAGCACCTCGCCGAACCGCCGAACGCATCCTCGAGGTCACGCTGGACCTGTTCAATCGTTTCGGCGAACCCAATGTCTCGACGACTCTGATCTCCGCCGAACTCAACATCAGCCCCGGCAACCTGTACTACCACTATCCGGCGAAGGACGAGCTCATCAATTCGCTGTTCGACCGCTACGAGCGGTCCTTGAGCGAGTTGCTGAACGCCAGTGACGGCGTGCGCGACGTGGAGGACGCCTGGTTCTTCATGCACTCGCTGTTCGAGCTGATCTGGCGCTACCGCTTCCTCTACCGCGACCTGAACGACCTGCTGTCCAAGAACCGGCGGCTGGAAACGCACTTCCAGTGGGTGCTGAAAAACAAGACACGGGCGATCAAGGCCATGCTCGACGGCATGGGCCGCGCGGGCGCCGTCAGCGTCGATTCACGCGAAGTCGAAGCCACGGCGACCAGCATGGTGGTGGTGCTGACATACTGGCTGAGCTACGAATACGTGCGAGATCCGCGCCGCGCGCTCGAGCCCGAGAGCGCGCAGCTCGCTTTGTTGCGGGGAGCGCACCATGTGCTCAATCTGCTGGTACCCTATCTGGAACAGGGCCAGCGCATGCATCTGCTGGGGCTGGTGGCGGCCTACAGCAACCCCGGCACCTGAGGTTGACAGGAGACGACCATGGCCAAATGGACCGCGTTCCCACACCTGGGCGAGTTCCATTTCGATACGGCGAGCGTGAAGAAGCAATGGGCGCGCCTGCATGCCGGCGATGCCGAAGCCCTGCCCAGCGATCCGCAGGTGATCGAGGCCTGGACCTTGTTCCACAACGGCGAGTTCCAGAAGGCGGCCGAGGCGGGCCTGAAGGCCGGCGGCGCCGGCATCACGGTTGCCAACAAGGCCACTGCGATCTACGCCAACTATCTGGAGAAGAAGGAAAAGACCAAGCTGGACCTGTTCGTGGAAGTGGCGCAGCGGGCCGAGGCGCAGGCTGCGCAAGACGCGAAGAACCCCAATGCCTGGTACTGGCAGGCCTATGCCCTGGGGCGCTACAGCCAGGGCATCAGCGTGGCCAAGGCGCTGGCGCAGGGCTTGGGCAGCAAGGTCAAGGAGGCGCTTGAAAAAACGATCACGCTGCAGCCCAAACATGCCGATGCCCACATTGCGTTGGGCGCGTTTCACGCCGAAGTCATCGACAAGGTCGGCTCGCTGATCGGCGGGATGACTTATGGCGCGAAGAAGGACATCGGCCTGAAGCTGTTCCAGGACGCGCTGAAGATCAATCCGGCCTCGGCGATCGGGATGATCGAATATGCCAACGGCCTGGTGATGCTGGAAGGCGACAAGAAGATGAAGGAGGCGACCAGGCTCTACGAGCAGGCCGCCGGCAGCAAACCGATGGATGCCACGGAACGGCTGGACGTCGAACTGGCCAAGGTCGAGTTGCAGGAATAGCCGGCGCCCCGTCCGGGCCGATCTTGCGACCGGCGCCTACATGCGGGTGGCGCTTCGATCGGCAGCATGCGGTGCATGAACATCTTTGAAGCACTGCGCGTGAGCCATGAAACCCAAAGGGCCTTGTCGGCCCGTTTGCTGGCGAGCGAACCCGACTCGCCTGAGCGGCGTCGCGTTTTCCTGGACCTGAAACGCGAACTGCTGGCACATGAGACGGCCGAGGAGCGTTGTTTCTACGTCCCCCTGATCGAGCACGACACGACCGTGGACGCCGCGCGCCATGCCATCGCCGAGCACCATGAGATCGACGAGATGGTGGAAGACCTGGAGGGGCAGGAGTTCAATGCACCTGGGTGGATGGCGGGCGCGAAGAAGCTGTGCGAGAAGGTCGGGCACCACCTGAAGGAGGAGGAAACCACGTTTTTCCAGGAGGCCGGCAAGGTGCTCAGCGAAGCGCAGAAGCACTCGCTGGCCAAGGACTACGAAGCGGAGTTCCTGACGATGCGGACGAAGGAGGATTGAGGGTCTTGTCATCCGGGGCTTGACAATGGGTCATGACTTCCTGGATTGCGGGTCAAGCCCGCAATGACAAACCCATCGTCATGCCGGACTTGATCCGGCATCCATGACTTCCTGGATTGCGGTCCTGGCGCTGGTCGATCCCCGCAAGCGGGGCCGCCCATTCCCGACGGTTGGGGGTCGTCTGCGGCTTCAGGGCATCGAGCCCTGAAGCCTCGAGAGTGCCTTCGCTGGTCGATCCCCGCAAGCGGGGCCCCTCGCCCCTCGCTCAGTCACTCTCCCCAAGGCAACATCAACGTCACCAGCGACAGCTTCGCGAATTCCGGCTCGAATTCGTCGATGATCCGCTGCGGGTCGGGGCACAGCGTGCTGTCGCTGATGACACCGAACTGAACGCCGCCCCCGTAGCTCAGGATCGACACCCCCAGGCCGATGTCGCCCGATTGCGGCACCCAGAACATGCTCTGCTCCAGGGTCGAGCCGAGGAACTTCAGCTTGTCGCGCGGACCCGGCACGTTGGTCATCACCGCCGTGGTCTTCTTGCCGAACAGGCTGAGCATGGCTTCCTGGGCCGGCTTGATCAACAGGCCGGCCACCGCGAGCAACCCGAAGGCCAGCAGCGGCTGCGTGCTGCCCTTCAATGCGTTCATGCGCCGCCGCACCTCGTAGACGCGTTCTACCGGGTTGTCCATGCCGATCGGCAGTACCAGGGGCACCAGGCCGAACCGGTTGCCCAGCTTGTGGGCCTGCTCCAGCGGGCGCAGGTTGACCGGGATCATGGCGCGAATTTCCTGGCCGCGGACATCGTCGCCCAGCGACTTGAGGTACTCGCCGATGGCGCCGGCAACGCAGCTGAGCAGCACGTCGTTGATCGAGCAATTGAGCGCCTTGCCCACCGCCTTGACTTCTTCCAGCGGAATCGGCGCGCACCAGGCCACGCGCTTGGCGTTACCGGGCTTGCCCTTCAGGCGCGTCTTCGAGTCGTCGGGCATCAAGGCCAAGGCGGCCGCGTCGCTGAGGACCTGGTAAGCCAGCTTGGCCAGGTCGAGCGACCCGGCCAGGCCCTTGTGCGGGTCGCGCAACAGCCCCAGCGACCGGACAGCACCTTCCCCGGCCGCGCCGAGAGCCTTGACGGTCATGTCGGTGAACGGCTTGATCAGCGTGTCCGCGATCCAGTCCTCCGCGCCGGCGGGCGCTTGCCTGCCCTTGCGCTCCGGCGGCGGCGCGCCCCCGTCCACCAGCGACATCGTCACCGAGATCAGCGCGATGCCGTCCGCGATGCAGTGGTGGATACGCACAATCAGCGCGCTGCCGCCCTGGTAGTCCTCCACCAGATGAATTTGCCACAGCGGGTGCTCGCGATCGAGCGGCTGCATGGCCAGTTCGCCCACGCGCTGTTGCAGCGCGGCCTGCTCCTGACCTTTGACGCGCCCGCGCAGCTTTTCACGCACGACATGACGCTCGACGTCGAGTTCCGCGTCCTCCACCCAGGTCGCGCCGGCGGCGTCCTGCTGCACGCGCTGGCGAAAGCGGTTGTACTTGAGCAGGCGCTCCTGGACCCGCCCGCACAGGTCCTGGTACTGGATGCCGGGCCTGAGCGTCCACACGCCCAGGATCATCATCAGGTTGCTCGGCGAATCCATGCGCAGCCACGCCGTGTCGACTTTCGTCATGCGCTCGCCCGCCAGCCCCAGCATGCCCTCCGCGGCGAGCGCCGCGTTCTCGCGCACCGCGCGCGCCGCCTGGCCGGCGCGCCGCGTGGCCGGGCCTACCGAAGCGGCGATCTTGCGCGTGGCCTGGCGGGCAACCTGCTGGGCAACGATTCGCGTAACCATACGGTCTCCAATGAACTTGGTGTGATTCGACGGCCGCCCCTATTCTGGGTGGTCGGCTGGCCGTAAGATACCGCGAAGTTACCCGCAGCTACCGCGAAAAGGTAGACGCGCATCCCCACCAAGACCAATCAAGGAGCAATCATGGCCGATCTGAAAGCCGCGTTCGAATCCGCCGTCGCCGGGTCCAAGAATCTGACTGAGCGCCCCGACAACGCCACGCTGCTGAAGCTCTACGCGCTGTACAAGCAGGCCACGGCCGGCGACAACAGCGAGAAGAAGCCCGGCTTCGGCGACATGGTCGGCCGCGCGAAGTGGGATGCGTGGAACGGCCTGAAGGGCACGTCGAGCGACGATGCCATGCAGCAGTACATCGACCTGATCGGCTCGCTCAGCTAGTCAGCCAATCCGCCAGCACGCGGGCCACCGCATCCGGCTGCTCGATGGCCGAAAGATGCCCGCACTCCTCGATGAACTCGAGCCGCGACCCCGGCACGCGGGCCGCCATGGCCTCGTGGTCGGCCACCGGAGTCACTGGGTCCTGGCGACCGCACATCACCAGCGTCGGGACAGCCACTTTCGCGAGATCCTGATGCGAATCGGGACGCCCCAGCATCGCGGTCTGCTGGTTGAACTGGCCGCGGGCACCGACGCCGCGTGCCATATCGGCCAGCAGCGCGGCCA
>DATMBW010000369.1:0-7056 GCA_035559095.1 Ramlibacter sp. | reverse complement strand
CAAGCGGCGCCGGCTTCAGTGCTCTCGGCAGTGCTGAAATTCACGGCCCGCCCCGGCACGATGGTGGAGATGGCGTGTTTGTAGACCATCTGGGTCACAGTGTTGCGCAGCAGCACGACGTATTGGTCGAACGACTCGATCTGGCCTTGCAGCTTGATGCCGTTGACGAGGTAAATCGACACCGGCACATGCTCACGACGCAAGGTGTTGAGGAATGGGTCTTGTAGAAGCTGCCCTTTGTTGCTCACGATATTCTCCGTGTTCCGCGTTCGGAAATGTTGTTGGAAACTGCACCTTACCACAGCAAGAGAGCTGTGCAAGTAGGCGAAAACCGATAGCACTCCAGCTGGGAGCGGATTTTGCTACTTCAAGGGGCGCGCCGGAATCGATTTGGCGGCTCGCGCGTTGGGCGGGCGGCTCATTCCTTGTCAGCGTACGGGTTGCGCGAGGACTTCATCTCGATGCGTAACGGCGTGCCGATCAGGTTGAATTCCTTGCGGAAACGACCCTCCAGGAATCGTTTGTAAGCGTCGGTCACGTGTTCGAGCGAATTGCCATGCACCACGATGACCGGGGGGTTCATGCCGCCCTGGTGGGCGTAGCGCAGCTTGGGCCGGAACATGCCGGCCCGCTTGGGCGCCTGGAACTGCACGGCTTCCTGCAGCAGCCGGGTGAGCACCGGGGTGGGCATCTTCAGCATGGCTGACTTGTGGGCTTGGCCGATCGACGCCCAGACCGGCCCCAGCCCCTGGCGCCTGGCAGCCGAGATGAAGTGCATCGGCGCGAACTTGAGGAAGGCCAGCCGCGACTCGATCTGCCGCTGCACCTGTTCGCGCTCGTACTCGTCCACCGCGTCCCATTTGTTCACGGCCAGCACGACGGCGCGGCCACTCTCGAGGATGTAGCCGGCGATGTGCGCGTCCTGGTCGGTCACGCCCTGCGTGGCGTCCAGCAGCAGCAGCACGACGTTGGCCGATTCGATCGCCTGCAGGGTCTTCACGACCGAGAACTTCTCGATCGCCTCGAACACCTTGCCTTTGCGCCTCAGGCCCGCCGTATCGATGAGTTCGAACTTCTGGCCGGCCCGCTCGAAGGGCACCACGATGGCGTCGCGGGTGGTGCCCGGCAAATCGAACGCGACCAGGCGTTCCTCGCCGAGCCAGGTATTGATCAGCGTGGACTTGCCGACGTTGGGCCGGCCGGCCACGGCCAGCTTGATGACGCCGCTGTCCTGCTGCGCGCCCTCTTCCTCCTCATCGGACAGGTTCAGTGGCGCGAACGCCTCCTCGACCAGGCTGCGGATGCCCTGGCCGTGCGCCGCCGAAACGGGGTGCACCTCGCCCAGGCCGAGCTCGTAGAACTCGCTCAGCTGGACCCCTTCGGTCATGCCCTCGGCCTTGTTGGCCGCCAGCACCGTGGGCTTGCCCAGTTTGCGCAGGTACCGGGCGATGTCATGGTCCTGCGCCGAGAGGCCGCCGCGCGCGTCGAGCACGAAGATGACCACGTCCGCTTCGGCGACCGCCTGCCGCGTCTGCTTGGCCATCTCCATGTAGATGCCGCTCTCGGCCGTCGGCTCGAAGCCGCCGGTGTCGATGACGATGAACTCGTGCTTGCCGTGTTTCGCGTTGCCGTAGTGGCGGTCACGCGTGAGGCCGGCGAAATCGGCCACGAGCGCATCGCGCGATCGGGTGAGCCGGTTGAACAGCGTCGACTTGCCGACGTTGGGGCGGCCCACCAGGGCCATGACCGGCTTCATTTCACGAAACGCTTGGCGCGGCAGACCTCGAGCGCCGCCGGGCCGCTCCAAGGCCCGAGCGCCCCTCTGGGGGGCAGCCCGGCGGCCTTGGCCGCAAGCGCGGGGGTCACATTCATTCGGGCACGAAGCCGTAGACGCCGCCGTTGCGCGTCACCACGACCAGCGTGTTGCCGGCCACGACGGGCGCGGCGACCACCGGCGAGCCGTCCGTGTTCAGGCGATGCAGCAGCGTGCCGTCTTCGCGCGACAGCAGGTGCACCAGGCCGAAGCTGTCGCCGACCACGACCGATCGGCCCAACGCCAGCGGCGCCGTCAGTCCGCGGTGCAGCAGCCGGTCGGTGACCCAGGCGCGCTCGCCCGTGTCGCGCCGCCAGGCCTGTACCTTGCCGTCCGCCTCGGTGCCGAACACCAGGCCGTTGTCGCCATGCACGCCTTCGAAGCCGTTGGCCGCCTTGGTCCACAACACGGCGCCGCGGGCCGCGTTGACGCAGCCCACGCTGGCCTGGAACGCCCGGGCGCACACCGTATCGCCAACCCGGCTGGTGCCGCCCACCAGGTCCACCAGGCGTTCGACGTCGTTGATGCCGCGCGGAGTGGCCAGCGGCGCCTCCCAGCGCACGCTGCCGTTGAGCGGGTTCAACCCCACCAAGCGCCCCGACAGGCCCACCACCAGCGTGTCCCCCACCGCCAGCATCACGCCGGCGTGGCGCAGCACCAGCGGTTCGCCGGCGCGCTGCTGGGTCCATAGCTTGTAGCCGGTCTGGCCGTCGAACGCGGTCACGGCGCGGTCCGCCGTGAGCGTGAAGACGCGCCCGCCGGCCACGAACGGAGCCGTATAGGACACCGCCGGCATTTTCTGGCGCCACGCGGGCTTGCCCGCGGTGAATGCGACCAATTCATTGGCCCGGCTCACCACGGCGACCAGCGTGCCGTCGCTGCCCACGCCGGCGGCCAGCGGTGCGCCGGCGCTGGCGCGCCAGACGTCGCGGCCGGTCGCGGCATCGATGACCGCCACCGTGCCCTCGCTGCTCGCCACAGCGACCATGCCACCGCTGACGCTGACCGACAACGGCAGGTTGACTTCACCGACCCGGGTGCTCCACGCCGGCCGCACCGCGATCAGCGCCGCGTTGGGCGGCAGTTCCGCGGGCGTGGGCTTGTCGGAGCCGCCGCCCAAGGCCGACGGCATCATCGAACAGCCCGCCAGGCCTGCCGCCAGGACGGCGGCGCAACAGGCCAGTGCCGTACGCAGTGCCGTGCGCGCGCGCGCCCCGGGCTTGGCGCCCCTCATGGCTTGGCCCCTGCCGAAGCCGCCGCAGCCGCCGGGGCGGCCGATGCGGCGGGAGCGGCCGGGGTGGCCAGCTGTTGCGGATCGACGCCCAGCGCGCTGAGCTTGACCTCGACCAGCCGTCGGTACTCGGAACGTTCGTCGAAGCCCTTGTACGCCTTGGAATATTCGGCCTTGGCCTCGGCCTTCTTGCCCTGCAGGTTGTACACGTCGCCGCGGCGGTCCGCCACCAGGGGCTCGAACTCCTTCGGAATGGTCCCGGACAGCTGCTTGAGGGCTTCGTCGTAGGCTTTGGCCTCGACCAGGATGCTCGCCAGGCGCAGTCGCGCCACGGCCTCGTAGCCCTCGTCGGAGGTCTTGTCGGCGACCCACGTCAGCGCGGCCTTCGCCGCGTCGGTGTTGCCCTTGTCGACCAGGACCCTGGCCGCCAGCAGGCCGGCCTGCTGCGCATAGCTGGTGCGGCCGAACTTGTCCTTCATGTCGGAGAACGCCCGCTCCACGCGGGTCATGTCGCCGGCCTGCGCCGCGCGTTCGACCTCGTCGTACAGGGCCGCGGCCTGGGCGGCCTGGGTGCGTTGCCAGTACTGCCAGCCGTTCCACGCGGCGATGGAGCCGAAGACGACGATCGCCACCCAGGTGATGAGGTTGCCGTACTCGTTCCAGAAGTGCTTGATCTCGGCAAGCTGCTCCTGTTCCTCGAGATCGAGATGTTTTGCCATAGTTGTTTTGTCCTGTCGCGAGCCTGCGATTGTAGTGAGGGCGCCGGTTCAGGCCTTGAGGGCGGCCGCCCAGCCGGCCGCATCGGCCAGCGGCCGCTGGAACTGCGCGCCGGTCCCGTCACGCAGCGACTTGACGGTGACCATGCCCTGGGCCAGTTCGTCGGCGCCGAACACGAGCGCATAGCGCGCTCCGCTCGCATCGGCTTTCTTGAACTGGGACTTCATGCTGCCCATGCCCTCGCCCGCGGCGCCAGGCGTTGCCGCCGGGGACCTGGCGTGCATCTGCACGCTGACCCCGGCGCCGCGCAGCGCCTGCAGCATCTTCAAGGCCGCCGGCAAGGCCAGCGCGTCGGGCACCACGGCATAGGCGTCGGGCAGCAGGGGCTCGATCACGGCGCCGTGCTCCCGGACCAGCTCCAGCACGCGCTCGACACCCAGCGCCCAGCCCACCGCCGGAGCGCGTTTGCCGCCGATCTCCTCGATCAGGTAATCGTAACGGCCGCCCGCGCAGATCGTGCCTTGCGCGCCCAGGCTGTCGGTGATGAACTCGAACACCGAGAGGTTGTAGTAGTCCATGCCGCGCACCAGGCGCGGATTGATCCGGTAGGCAATGCCGTTGGCCTCGAGCATGGACTTCAGGCCGCTGAAATGCGCCAGCGATGCCTCGCCCAGGAAGTCGATCAGCTTGGGCGCGCCCCCGATCATGGCCTGCATGGCCGGATTCTTGGTGTCCAGGATGCGCAGCGGATTGGTGTGCAGGCGGCGCCGCGCATCCTCGTCCAGCAGGCCGGCGTTCGATTCCAGGTACGCGATCAACTCGCCGCGGTGCTGCTTGCGCTCATCCGGCTGGCCCAGGCTGTTGATTTCAAGCCGCACGTCGCGCAGGCCGAGCTCTTTCCACAGCGCGTCGGCCAGCAGGATGATCTCGGCATCCACGTCAGGCCCGGGAAAGCCCAGCGCCTCGGCGCCGATCTGGTGGAACTGCCGGTAGCGCCCGCGCTGCGGACGCTCATGCCGGAACATGGGGCCCATGTAGTACAGGCGCTTGCCGCCCTCGTACAGCATCGAATGCTCGGCCACCGCCCGCACCACGCCGGCGGTGCTTTCGGGACGCAGGGTTAGCTGCTCGCCGTTGAGGCGGTCCTCGAAGGAGTACATCTCCTTTTCGACGATGTCGGTCACTTCGCCCAGCCCGCGCACGAAGAGGGCCGTCGGCTCCACGATCGGCGTGCGGATGTTGCGGTACGCGTAGCGCGCCATGAGCGCGCGCACCTTGTCCTCCAGCCATTCCCAGCGCGCCGACTCGGGCGGCAGGATGTCGTTCATGCCTTTGACGGCATTCAGTTTTTCAGCCATGGGTGCGTTGCGTCGAGCGTTGAGCGTCGAGCGTTGAGCGCAGGAATTCCCGCTCAACCCTCAACGCCCAACGCCGAACCTCTTCTCAATGTACTTTTCGACAATCTGGTGGAACTCGGCGGCGATATTGTCGCCGCGCAATGTCAGCGCCTTTTGACCGTCGATGAACACGGGCGCCGCCGGTGCTTCGCCGGTGCCCGGCAGGCTGATGCCGATGTCGGCATGCTTGCTCTCGCCGGGGCCGTTGACGATGCATCCCATCACGGCCACCTTCATCTTCTCGACCCCGGGATACCGCTCGCGCCACACCGGCATCTGCGCACGCAGGTAGTCGTCGATCTGCTTGGCCAGCTCCTGGAACGTGGTGCTGGTGGTGCGACCGCAGCCCGGGCAGGCGGTGACGCTGGGCACGAAGCTGCGCAGGCCCAGGCCCTGAAGGATTTCCAGGGCGATCACCACCTCCTGCGTGCGCGATTCGCCCGGCTGCGGCGTGAGCGACACGCGGATCGTGTCGCCGATGCCTTCCTGCAACAGGATGCCTAGAGCGACGCTGGAGGCCACCGTGCCCTTGGTGCCCATGCCGGCTTCGGTCAGGCCCAGGTGCAAGGGATAGTCGCAGCGCGCGGCCAGCTCGCGATAGACCGAGATCAGGTCCTGCACGCCGCTCACCTTGCACGAGAGGATGATCTGGCCGCCCTCCATCCCCATTTCCTGCGCGCGCCGGGCCGAACCGATGGCCGACGTGATCAACGCCTCGTACATCACCGATCGGGCGTCCCAGGGATCTGCGCGGGCGCTGTTTTCGTCCATCAGGCGCGACAGCAGCTCCTGGTCCAGGCTGCCCCAGTTCACGCCGATGCGCACGGGCTTGCCCCAGCGCATTGCCGCTTCGATCATCTGGCCGAACTGAAGGTCGTGCTTGTCGCCCTTGCCCACGTTGCCGGGGTTGATGCGGTACTTGGACAGCGCCTGTGCGCAATCCGGGTACTCGGTGAGCAGTCGGTGGCCGTTGTAGTGGAAGTCGCCGATCAGCGGCACATCGACGCCCATGCGATCGAGCTGTTCGCGGATGGCGGGAACTTGGGCGGCGGCCTCGGGCGTGTTGACCGTGATGCGCACCAGCTCGGAGCCGGCCAGCGCCAGTTCCTTGACCTGGATCGCCGTGCCGATCGCATCCTGGGTGTCGGTATTGGTCATCGACTGCACCCGCACCGGCGCGTCGCCGCCGACGGTGACCACGCGCGATCCCCACGCCACACGGGCCTGGCGCGAGCGGCGCGGCCCCGGCGATGCGGGCTCGATCGGCAGGCAGGGCTGGGTCATCATGCCTCCGACGAGCCGCCTCTAGGCAGGCATGCGCCCCCTCGGGGGGCAGAGAGCGATAGCGAACGTGGGGGCACTTATTTCACCTCGAAGCGCGCCACGTTGTCGCGCGAGACCGGCCGCAGGTCGAACGGCTTGCCCCGCACTTGCACTTCGGTCGCGTCGACACGGCCGATGGTCACCTGCAGCGGCAGGGCACCCGAGGCGCCCGCGGCTTCACCGGCGCCCAGCAGCCGCCTGACCGCCACCACCCCTTTCGCGTCGGTCACTTCCACCCACGAGGGGCCGCGCGTGCGAAAGATGACGATTCCGTCGGCCGGCGCCGCCGGATCGTCGGCGACGGCTGCCGGAACGCCTGCGGCAACCGGCGACAAGGCCGGCTTGGCCGCGCTCGCCGCGGCCAGTGCGCTGCCGGGTGCTGCCGCGACGCCTGGCGCCGATGCCGGCGCGGCCGCGGAGGCCGCCGTGGAAACGGCCACCGCGGGCGCTGCGACCGGCGCCGATTCCGCGGCGGGTCGCGCAACGTTCGCCGCCGGCATGCCGATGGAGACGGCCTCGACGGCGGTCGCGGGCGGGGCAGCCTGCAGCGAGGACGAGAACGACAGCAACGAGTT
>DATMBW010000368.1:0-5767 GCA_035559095.1 Ramlibacter sp. | reverse complement strand
GTCATCGGCGTCGATGCCGGCACGGACTACCGCCGCCGGGCCATGGAGCAGGTCAAGCTGTACCACACGCCGCTGGGCGCGCAGGCCGACATGCAGATGGACCAGGCGTTCACGCGGCTGGCCGAATCGCACGACGAGAATCGGGTGCTGCACATCGAGTCGCGCGAAATCCGCGCCCGCCGCAAGGCCGGCGGCGTGGTCTGGTTCGACTTCAAGACCCTGTGCGGCGGGCCGCGTTCGCAAAACGACTACCTTGAAATCGCCGCCCAGTTCCACACCGTGCTGCTCAGCGATGTGCCGCAAATGCCCGTGCGCATGGCCTCGGAGGCGCGCCGCTTTACCTGGCTGGTGGACGTGCTGTACGACCGGCGCGTGAAGCTGATCATGTCGGCCCAGGTGCCGCCCGAGGCGTTGTACAGCGAGGGGCCGCTGGCCCATGAGTTTCCACGAACCGTGTCGCGGCTGAACGAAATGCAGTCGGCCGCTTTCCTGGCGCTCGAGCACCGGACGGTGGACACTGGACTGACATGAGAACACTCCTTTTGGCTCTGGCCGTGCTGGGCCTGCCCATCGCGGCGCAGGCGCAGGATGAGCCCGCCGAGTCCGCCCAGCGGGCCCGCATCGCCGCAGAGCGCGGCCAAGCCGAGGCCGCGTTCCGCGCCCAGGAAAAGGCCTGCTACGCCAAATTCGCCGTCAATGACTGCCTGAAAGCGGCCAAGGCCCATCGACGCCAGGTCCTGGCCGATCTGCGCCGGCAGGAAATCTCCCTGAACGACGCGCAGCGCAAGCGAAGGGCCGCCGAGCAGCTGCGCGCCGTCGAGGAGCGCTCGTCGCCGGAAAAGCAGCAGCAGCAGGCACAGCAGCGCGCCAATGCGCAGGCCGGCCAGCAAGACCGCGAGTCAGCGGCGGCCCGGAAGGCGGCCGACCGTGCCGCGAGCGAAGCCGCCGCGCCGGCCAAAGCGGCGGCGCGGCAGGAACAGGCGGCCCGCAGGCAGGCCGAAGCGAGCGCGGCCCGCGGCGAACGGGACGCGCAGGCGGCGCAGAACGTCAAGCGGCAGGAGGAGCGTCTGGCTGCCGCGAAGGAGCGAAGGACCACGCTGGACAAGCGGCTGGCCGAGCGCAAGAAGCCGGCGGCCAAGCCACTGCCCGTGCCCGACAGCCAGTAATCCGGCCGCCCGGGGCCGTTCCCCCAGGGCTCAACTGTCCAGCGGCTCCAGCTTGACAATCACCAGCGACAGGTTGTCACCGCCGCCGTGCCCGCGCGAGCGGGCCTTTTCGATGAGGAATTCGGTGGCTTCGCGCGGCGAAAGCGAAGACAGCACCGACCCCAATTCGCTCGGGCTGAAGTAGTGCCAAACACCGTCGCTGCACGCCATGAGCACGTCGCCCGGGCGCAACTGGGGAATGAAATAAGGCTCAGCCGGCGGGTCGTCGTCGGCGCCCAGGCAGCCCATCAGGATGTTCGATTGCGGATGGACGTTGGCTTGCTCTTCCGTCAGCTCGCCGCTGTCCACCAGGGTCTGCACGTAGGAGTGGTCCATCGTGCGTTTGATCAGCTTGCCGCCATGGAAGTGGTAGATGCGCGAATCGCCGGCGTGGATCCAGTGGCATTCCCCCGAGGGGTTGATCAGGAAGGCCGCCACCGTGCTGTGCGGCTCCTGCTCCGAGGAGATCGCCGTCAGCTTGATGACGATGTGCGCCTCCTGGACGATCTGCTTGAGCATGGACGGCGAATCGTCGCTGTCCGGCGAATAGCGCTCGAACAACTGCCTGGCGGTCATCATGACCTGGTCCGAAGCCTTGCGCCCCCCGCTGCGCCCACCCATGCCGTCGGCCACCACGGCCAGGACGCAGCCCGTGCTGCGGGCGTGGCTGAGCAGGGAGACCTGGTCCTGCTGGTATTCGCGGTCACCCTTGTGGATGCCCGTCGACGCGCTAAGTCGGTAACCCTTGGCCATGCTGAATGTTTTCCGGCGCCCCACAAACATTGGGGGCGGGCGCTCGATTATTGCCCCCGAAACACGTATTATTGAACGAACCCGACCACAGCCGGCCCAAGCACCGGCGAATTCCTTGGAATCCAACCTTCACTCCCCCGAACGCCGCCTGATCGAACTGCGAATGGAGCACGCCGATCTGGACGCGCTGATCGACCGCGCCGCCGAGGAAATCCCGGTGGACGAGCTCATGATGCGCCGCTTGAAGAAGCGGCGGCTGGCGCTGCGCGACCAGATCGCGCGCCTGGAACTCGCGCTCGACCCCAAAGAACCGGCGTGATGATGAGCGGCCTGGAAGGGCCTGTTGCCGATGCGTTCGCGCCTGGCGGCGTGCTGTCGCGCGCGGCCGAGCAGTTTCGCCCGCGCAGCGGCCAGACCGACATGGCCCTGGCGGTGGCGCGCGCGATCGAGGCGGGGCAAGCCCTCGTGGTGGAGGCGGGCACCGGCGTAGGCAAGACGTTCTCCTATCTGGTGCCGGCGCTCCTGAGCGGCGAGCGCGTGCTGCTGTCCACCGCGACCAAGACCTTGCAGGACCAGCTGTTCGGCCGCGACCTGCCGCGCCTGGTCCAGGCCCTGGGCCTGCCCGTGCGCACGGCCCTGCTCAAGGGCCGCGCCAGCTACCTGTGCCTGCACCGCATGGAACTCGCGCGCCAGGACGCCCCGCCGGATCGAGGCTCGGCGCGTACCCTGGCCAAGATCGAAAAATGGGCGCAGGTCACCCGCACTGGCGACCTGGCCGAATTGCCGGGCCTGGACGAACGATCGGCGCTGATTCCGCTGGTCACGTCCACCCGCGAGAACTGCCTGGGGGCGCAGTGCCCGAAGTTTCGGGCCTGCCACGTCAATCAGGCCCGGCGCGAAGCCCTGGCCGCCGATGTGGTCGTGATCAACCACCATCTCTTTTTCGCCGACCTCGCGGTGCGTGAATCGGGCATGGCGGAGTTGCTGCCCACGGTGCGGGTGGCGATCTTCGACGAAGCCCATCAGCTGAACGAAACCGGTGTCCAGTTCCTGGGCGCGCACCTGACCACGGGCCAGATCCTGGACTTCGCGCGCGACATGCTGGCCGCCGGCCTGCAACTGGCTCGCGGGCTGGCAGACTGGCAGCAGCTGGCCTCGGCGGTGGAGCGCGCCGCGCGCGAACTGCGGCTGGTGGTGGGCAGGAACGCCCCGGGCGCCCGGTTGCGCTGGGTGGAAGAGGCGCCCGGCCAGGTGAGCGCGCAGGACTGGCGCGCGGCGCTGGACGAACTGCATCTGACCTGCTCCCAGGCGATGTCGGCGCTGGCCACCGTGAGCGAGATCGCACCCGACTTCGGCCGCCTGATCGAGCGGGCCGAAGCGCTGGCGCAGCGCGTGCGGCGGTTCGCGGATCCTTGCGAGCCGGGCGCGGTGCGCTGGGTCGACGTGGGCGCGCAATTGCGCCTGGTCGAGTCGCCGCTGGACATCGCCGATGCGGTCCGGGAAAAGCTGCTGCGCAGTGACACGCAAGAGCCTTCCACCCGCGCCTGGATCTTCACCTCGGCCACCCTCGGCGACGACGCGCGCCTGTCCTGGTTCACCGAGCCCTGCGGGCTGGGCCAGGCGCAGGTGCTGCGCGTGGGCAGCCCGTTCGACTACCTGGCGCAGGCGGCGATTTACGTGCCGCGCCACCTGCCCAAGCCCAGCGATCCGGGGCACAGCGACCAGGTCGCCGCGCTGGCGGCCGAAGCCGCGCTACAACTGGGTGGCCGCACCATGGTGCTCACGACCACTCTGCGAGCGCTCCGGGCCATCGGCGAGGAACTGCAGCGCCGGTTCGGCGCCGCCGGCGAGGTCGAGGTGCTGGTGCAGGGCCAGTGGCCCAAGCGCCGCCTGATCGAACGCTTCCGCGAGGGCGCCTCGCAGGGCCGTCCAGGCTGCGTGCTGGTGGCTTCGGCCTCATTCTGGGAAGGAGTCGACGTGCCCGGCGATTCCCTGCAGCTGGTGATCATCGACAAGCTGCCGTTCCCGCCGCCCGGCGATCCGCTGGTCGAAGCCCGGGCGCAGCGCCTGGAAGCCCAGGGCCGCAGTTCCTTCAACGATTACTTCGTGCCGGAAGCCGCGGTGGCGCTCAAGCAGGGGGCGGGGCGCCTGATCCGGCGCGAATCGGACCAGGGAGTGCTGGTCGTGTGCGACACGCGCCTGGCCACCATGGGTTATGGACGCAGGCTGCTGGCCGCCCTGCCGCCGATGCGGGTGCTGGAATCGAAAGAGCAGTTCCTGCGGGAGCTGGCCGGCCTCGCCGGCTTCACCACAGCTTCCACCACGGATCATCCCGCCGCGATTTGACGCCGCGGCTCAGGTACTCGCTTTGCGGGTAGGTCTTCTCCATCACGCGGCGGGTGTCGTCGCGCAACTGGGTCATCCCCAAGGCGTCATAGGAACGCAGCAGGATGAACAGCGCCTCTTCGATCGCCGGCACGTCCTGGTAATCGGTCAGCGCGTTCTGGGCCCGGCTGATCGCCGCCACGTAGGCGCCGCGGCTGTAGTAGTAGCGCGCCACGTGCACTTCGTACTGGGCCAGCGAATTGACGATATAGGTCATGCGCGCCCGTGCGTCGTTCGTGTAGCGCGACTCGGGAAAGCGGCTCACCAGTTCCTTGAACGACTCGAACGATTCCTTGGCCGCTTTCTGATCGCGCTCGGACAGGTCCTGCCTGGACATGAACGAGAACATGCCCAGGTTGTCGTTGAAGTTGACGATGCCCTTGAGGTAGAGCGCGTAATCGATGGCCGGGCTCGACGGGTGCAGCTTGATGAACCGGTCCAGTGTGGACAGCGCCTGCGCCTGCTCCCCGCCCTTGTAGTGGGCGTAGGCCTTTTCCAGCTGGGCCTGCTGGGCCAGCGGCGTGCCGGCCGCACGGCCCTCGAGCTTTTCGAACAGAGGGACGGCCTTGTCGTAGGCGCCCGAATTCAGCTCGTCCTTCGCTTCGGCGTAGATCTTGTTCGGGCTCCAGGTCGCGGTCTTGTCGTCGGGCGTCGAGGAACAGGCGGCCAGCACCGCTGCGGCGACGATCGCCGCAGCGGGGAGCACCGATAATTTGGCTCGAAGCATTGAACGCAACTTTCTTGAAACAGGGCAAATTCATTATATCGGCCGACCCCTTCGACGCGGCGCAGGCCGGGCTGGAAGACGCCCTGGACGCCGGGCCCGACGCCGAGTCCAGGCCCTTCGCGGTTGCGTCCGCCCAGCATGGTGAACGCCTGGACCGCGCGTTGGCGGTCCTGGTGCCGGAGTTTTCGCGCAGCTACCTGCAGCAGCTCATCGAAGCGGGCGCGGTGTCGCTCAACGGCAAGGCGGCGACCCGCTGCGCGCACAAGGTCAAGGCCGGCGACCAGGGCGAAATCGAGCTGCGGCCGACACCGCAAAGCCAGGCCTTCCGGCCCGAGCCGATGGCGCTGGCGGTGGTGTTCGAGGACGAACACCTTCTCGTTGTCGACAAGCCGGCCGGCCTGGTGGTCCATCCCGCCCCCGGCAATTGGAGCGGAACGCTGCTCAACGGCCTGCTCGCGCGCGACGACAAGGCCTTGCTGCTGCCGCGGGCGGGCATCGTGCACCGGCTGGACAAGGACACCAGTGGCCTGATGGTGGTGGCCCGCACGCGCGCCGCGATGGACGCGCTGGTGCAGCGCATCGCCGCCCGCGAGGTGGCGCGCCAATACGTTGCGCTGGCGCACCGCGCCTGGGCGGGCGGGACGGTGCGCCATGTCGAGGCGCCGATCGGCCGCGACCCGCGCAATCGGCTGCGCAT
>DATMBW010000367.1:0-2218 GCA_035559095.1 Ramlibacter sp. | reverse complement strand
CTATACGGCCCTGCGGCGCAATTCCTGGCTGTCCCAGTTCCTGCTCGCGGTATCGCTGGTGGGCGTTTCGCTGCCCACCTTCCTCATCGGCATCCTGCTGATCCTGATATTCGCCGTGCTGCTGGGCTGGCTGCCGTCGTTCGGCCGCGGCGACACCGTGGCGCTCGGCTGGTGGACCACCGGGTTCCTGACACCATCGGGCCTGAAGTCGCTGATCCTGCCGGCGATCACGCTGGGCCTCTTTCAGATGACGCTGATCCAGCGGCTGGTGCGCTCGGAGATGCTGGAAGTCCTGCGCACCGACTACATCCGCTTCGCGCGCGCGCGCGGCTTGCCCGATCGCGCGGTGCACTTCGGCCACGCGCTGAAGAACACCCTGGTGCCGGTGATCACCATCACCGGGCTGCAGCTGGGCGCGATCATCGCCTTCGCGATCATCACCGAGACAGTGTTCCAGTGGCCCGGCATGGGTCTGCTGTTCATCCAGGCCGTGGGCTTTGCCGACATCCCGGTGATGGCCGCCTACCTGTGCCTGATCGCGCTGTTTTTCGTCATCATCAACCTGGTCGTCGACCTGCTCTACTATGCGGTCGATCCCCGACTGCGGATCGACCGCGCGGCGGCGACAGGCTGAACAAGAGGAAATGCCTTGAATGCGCCCAATGAAAAACTAAGCAATCCGGTCGAGAAGATTCGCGCCTACCACTCGGAGCTGCGAACCATCCGCCGCGACATCCACGCCCATCCCGAACTTGCGTTCCAGGAGAACCGCACTTCGGATCTCGTCGCCGCACGCCTCGCCGGCTGGGGCATCGAAGTACACCGCGGACTGGCGAAGACCGGCCTGGTCGGCGTGATCAAGGGCAGGCAATCGGCGAGCGGCCGCGCCATCGGGCTGCGCGCCGACATGGACTGCCTGCCGATGCACGAGACCAATGAGATCCCGCACAAGTCCACCCACGCGGGCCGCATGCATGCCTGCGGGCACGACGGCCACACGACGATGCTGCTGGGCGCCGCGCGCTATCTGCAGGAGACGCGCAATTTCGACGGCACCGCCTATGTGATCTTCCAGCCGGCGGAGGAAGGCGGTGGCGGCGGCAAGGTGATGGTGGAAGAAGGCCTGTTCGACCGCTTTCCCGCCGACCAGATCTACGCCGTGCACAACTGGCCGGGCCTGCCGCCGGGCCAGATGGCAGTGCGCCCCGGACCGGTGATGGCCGCGACCGACGAGATCGTAATCAAGGTGAGCGGCCGTGGCGGCCATGCCGCGATCCCGCACCTGACCGTGGACCCGGTGGTGATGACCGCGCAGATCATCTCTGCGCTGCAGAGCATTGCCAGCCGCAACCTGAATCCGCTCGATGCGCTGGTGGTGTCAGTGTGCTCGATGGAAACCAGCCAGACCAACGTATTCAACGTGATCCCCGATTTCGTCAAGCTCATCGGCACGGTGCGCAGCTTCCGGCCCGAGACGCGCGACATGGCGGAGAAGCGCATCAAGGAGATCGTCGGCGGCGTGGCGCAGGCCATGGGCGGGCGCGCGGACATCGAGTACAAGCGCGGCTATCCATCCACCATCAATTCCGAGCTGGAGGCGCAGTTCGCCGCCAAAGTGGGCGAGCGCGTGTTCGGCAAGCAGAACGTGTTCACCGACGCCGAACCCACCATGGGCGGCGAGGATTTTTCCTACATGCTGCAGGCGCGCCCCGGGGCCTACGTGTTCCTCGGCCAGGGCGGCGGGCCGAACAATTGCTTCCTGCACAATCCGGGCTACGACTTCAATGACGAGGTCATCCCGCTCGGCGCAGGCTTCCTCGCCGCGCTGGTCGAAGAATCGCTGCCGCTGAAGTAACGCGGCAGTGGATTTCCGCACCATCTGGCAGCACGATCTCGCTTACAGCTTCCGCCGCTCTCCCGTCACTATCGTCGCCACGGCGCTGACGCTGTTGTGCGTGGGCGGCGCGTTGTTCGCGCCCTGGATTGCACCTACCAACCCCTTCGACGCTTCGTCGCTCGACCTGAACGCGGCCTTCGCGCCGCCAGCCTGGATCGCGGAAGGCACGCGCGTGCACCTGCTGGGCACCGACGACCAGGGCCGCGACCTGCTCTCCACCATCCTCTACGGCGCGCGCATATCGCTGGGCGTCGGCGTGGCCGCGGTATTGTTCGCGATGGCCCTGGGCGTAACCCTCGGCCTCGTGTCGGGCTATTTCGG
>DATMBW010000366.1:0-3856 GCA_035559095.1 Ramlibacter sp. | reverse complement strand
TCTTTATCCGCTCATTCCGCTGGCGACCGGTCGGTCCTGGGCCCAGGCCGAGGTGTTCGGCTTGATGCCCGAGCCGACCGCGGTGGCCACCATCGGATTCCTGCTGGCCGGAGGCCACCCGCATTCGAGGTGGCTATGCATCGTGCCCGCGCTCTCGCTGGTGATCGGATTCGCAACCTTGTGGCTGCTATCGAGGTAAGCGTTGCCAAAGCTCTGCAACGTCCTGGCGGGCGTGGATTCACTGCTTGAATCCTGAACGCCGGCGAATGGAAGTTCCGGGGCGGTCCAGCTCAACCTGATCACGTAGGAAGCCCCTTACGGCTGCTGGCGGTCCTTTCCCACCATTCACACTGCATGAATGTTCGACAACGCACAGAACCCAGTGCGATGCCTTCCTACCATTCGCAGACGTTCCCCACAGCCACAAAGAAAAGTTCGATGAACGCCCCCGCGCCAGCGCCGGATATCGATCCGGCTTATTACCTCAAGATTGCCGGGCAGGGCGCGGGGCTGCAGACGCACGCGGACCTCTGGCGCTGGCTTCAGGGAGACGTGCAGAAATGGCTGGCGCACGAGGTGATGCTCGTAGGGTGGGGCGACTTCCGTTCCGGCGAATTGCACTGCGACATCATTTCCAGCCTTCCGGGCGTGCGCTCTCACAATTGCCCGCCCACCGGCATCGCACCCCTGATCAGCTACTTCCGCGACTGCTGGGTCGCTGCCCAGCACCTGCCATGCCAGCTCGATATCAAAGGCTGCACGGAGCTTTTCGGCCAGACGGGGCAGGCCTGGGGACCGGGGCAGCCTCTGGGGCGGATGCGCACCGCGCTCGTGCATGGCATGGGCGACGGCAGGCACTGCGTGGAACGGATCTTCGCAGCCATCAGCGGCGAGCCGTATCCGCCGGCCTGTGCCGGCACGGCGCTGAAGCTTCTCATGCCCTTCATCGATAGCGCGTTGCGGCAGATGCCTCCCGTACCCGTGCGACAACCCGGCTGCGATCGAGACCTGGTGGAAGCTCACGCGGCGCGACTGGCCGCGCTGAGCGAGCGCGAGCGGCAGATCATGGTGTGGGTGGCGCTGGGCAAAACCAATCCCGAAATCGGCTGCATCCTGCGTATCAGCGAATTCACCGTGAAGAACCACATGAAAAGCATCTTCGGCAAACTGGACGTGACCAACCGCGCCCAGGCCGTCGCCAAGCTGACGCGGATCGGTGCCTATGCGTGAAGCGGAACCGCTGCTGAGGGTTCCGGCCCCTCCGCCGTCGCCGGCCCTTCCAGCCCCCGAGCTGGAGCAAAACAGGCTGCTGAGCGCGCTGGAGACGATTCTCGAGCCGGTGGTCACGGTTCTGTCGCTGTGGGTGCTGGTCTGGCACTTCGAAGGCCAGCTCACGCCCTCATGGCTCATTGCTTCGGTGGTGGCGTTTGCGCTGGCCTTTCCGGGCCGCGCGCAGCTGTGCCTGCCGCCCGACGAGGTGTTCGTCGGCACCTTGCTGGCCTGGAGCTGGACTGCCGCGCTGCTCCTGGGAATGGCTTTCGCGACCGGGCAGATCGACGGGTTTTCGCGCGCTGTGGTGCTCAACTGGCTGTGGTTCGCGCCCGCGGCGCAGCTGTTGGTCCACTGGGGCTTGCGCCGCGCGGCTCCGCGCCTGGTCCGGCTGCAAGGCCCGCCGCTGCGCGCAGTGGTGGTGGGGATGAACGAACAGGGTTCCTCGCTGGCCGATCGGCTTGCGGCGGCGTCCGCCGCGGGAATCGAATTGGTGGGCTTCTTCGACGACCGCATGCCGGACCGGCAGCGCGACCACGGCCGTCACCGGTTGCTCGGGCGCCTCGCGGATATCGCCTCCTACGCCAAAGCCAACCGCATCCACCTGATCTACCTTTCGCTGCCGATGGCGTCGCAACCGCGCATCAAGGAATTGCTCGACGCCCTCAAGGACACGACGGCATCGGTTTACTTCGTTCCCGACATGTTCGTCACCGACCTGATCCAGGGCCGCAGCGATACGGTGTGCGGGCTGCCGGTCATCTCCGTGTGCGAAACCCCGTTCCGCGGCGCGGCCGGGGCTTTGAAACGGGCCAGCGACCTGGTGCTGGCCATCCTGGCCCTGATCGTGCTGTCGCCGCTTATGCTGGGCATCGCGGCGGCCGTCAAGCTGGGCTCGCCTGGGCCCGTGATCTTCAGGCAGCGCCGCTACGGCCTGGACGGCCAGGAAATCACCATCTACAAATTCCGCTCGATGTCGGTGGTCGAGGATGGCAGCACGATCGTGCAGGCGCACAAGAACGACAGCCGGATCACGCGGCTGGGCGCCCTGCTTCGAAGAACGTCGATGGACGAGCTCCCGCAGTTCATCAACGTGCTGCAGGGCCGCATGAGCGTCGTCGGGCCGCGCCCGCACGCGGTGGCGCACAACGAGCAATACCGCCGGCTGATCAAGAGCTACATGGTCAGGCACAAAGTCAAGCCCGGCATCACGGGGTGGGCCCAGGTCAATGGCTTCCGCGGTGAAACCGATTCGCTGGAAAAGATGGAAGGGCGAATCCGCTGCGACCTGGATTACCTGCGCAATTGGTCGCTGCGACTGGACCTGCTCATCATCCTGAAAACCATCCGGCTGGTATTCAGGGACACGGCCGCCTACTAGCTGCGGCCGCCGGGCTGGGCGAAGCCGCGCAGCCGATAGTCCGAACGAGCCATTGCTCAGGCGCAGCTTGTACGCAACCATCGTTCTCACCATGTCCCGCGGTTTTAGGGGGCTGACGGCGCAAGTCCCGGCGCACGGGACACCGACTTTGCAGCGCGAGGACTTCTCCGAGTGAAAAAAATCCTGGCGGCCCGACGCAACACAGCCTTCGCTGTGACTGTGAAAGTGAATGTTCGACACAGCGATTCATGACACATCGGTTGCACCTCCAACCCTTCAACCACGGGAGACCTTCATGCCCAGTCTGCTTCGCTCCACCATGTCCGTTGCATTTGCTCTTGCCACCGCGTTCGCATCGGCCCAGACGCCGGCGCCCAACGGGGACTACCGGCTCGGCGCCGGCGACGCCATCCGGGTCCAGGTCTACCAGAACCCGGACCTGACCGTCGAAGCGCGGGTGTCGGAAAGCGGCTCCATCACCTACCCGCTGGTCGGCAAGATGGCTCTCGGAGGCCTGACGATCGGGCAGGCCGAAGGACGCATCGCCCAGGCGCTGCGCTCGAGCAACATCCTGAAGTCGCCCCAGGTCAACATCGTCCTGTTGCAGGTGCGCGGCAACCAGGTGTCCGTGCTCGGGCAGGTGAACAGGCCCGGCCGCTTCCCGCTGGAAACCTTCAATGTCCGCGTGAGCGACATGCTGGCGGCGGCCGGCGGCGTCACGCCCACCGGCGACGACGTGCTGGTGGTTTCGGGGGTGCGCGACGGAAAGCCGTTCCGCAAGACGATCGACATCCCGGCGCTGTTCGCGGGGATGCGTTCGCAGGACGACATCGTGCTGGAAGCGGGCGACACGATCTACGTGAACAAGGCGCCCATGTACTACATCTATGGTGAAGCGCAACGACCGGGACCCTACCGGATCGAGCGCGGGATGACGGTGATGCAGGCATTGGCGCAGGGCGGGGGCACGACGCCGCGCGGGAGCCAGGACCGGCTGCGCCTGCACCGCACCACGACCGATGGTTCCGTGGTGCAGTCGGTGCCCCGGTTGACCGACCCGATCCAGCCCGGCGACGTGCTCTTCGTGCGCGAAAGCATCTTCTAGGAAACCTGCCGGACTCTCGCCCGGCCAGCCTGTCCCAGGGACCTTGCCATGAGCCTACAACAATTCTTCTCGATCCTGCGCGCGCGGCGGCTGCTTGCCGG
>DATMBW010000365.1:0-5153 GCA_035559095.1 Ramlibacter sp. | reverse complement strand
GCCGTCGGCTTCTGGAACACCGTCGGCGCGGGCGTGCTCGGCTTCGCCATCAATCCGCCTGCCTCGCTGTACTACGTGCAGGGCTTGAACATGACGGCCGCCCACGGCCACGCCGCGCTGTTCGGTGTGTACGGCATGCTGGGCATCGGCCTGATGCTGTTCTGCCTGCGCAGCCTGTACCCGCGCAACATGCACGCCGACGGCCTGCTCAAGCCCGCGTTCTGGAGCCTGAACATCGGCCTGGCGATGATGGTCTTCCTGTCGCTGCTGCCCGCCGGCATCTACCAGGCCTGGGCCAGCGTCAGCAAGGGCCTGTGGTATGCGCGGTCGGTCGAGGTGGTGCACTCCAGCCTGATGGAGACCCTGGTCTGGATGCGGGTACCCGGCGACATCCTGTTTGCCGTCGGCGCCGTACTCCTCGCCTGGTACGCCTTGCGCCTGCTGCGCCGTCCCGCGGGGGAGCGCACTGCGGCCGGAGTACTGCCTGCGACAGCGCAATCCTGATCTCCCCGCTGAAGGGCCGGCCAGCGCCGGCCCTTCGTTCCCGACAACCCAGTGGAGCTTTCGCCATGACCAGTATCCCGATCTTCAATAACGTCCATCCCTTCGATGCACGCGGCGTGGCCAAGCGCTGAACGGCGACTGCCATTGCGCCACGTATCGCCATGAAACTGACCGCATTCACCGACTACAGCCTGCGCGTGCTGATCTACCTGGCCGCCCAGCCGCAGCGGCGCGCGACCATCGCCGAAGTCGCGGCCGTCTTCGAGGTTTCCGAAAACCACCTGACCAAGGTAGTGCACTTCCTCGGCAAGGGCGGCTGGCTGGCCAATGTACGCGGCAAGGGCGGCGGCCTGGAGCTGGCCATGCCCCCCCAGCTCATCGGGATCGGAAACGTGGTGCGCGAAACCGAGGGGGTTGCGCTGCCGGCCGAATGTTTCGGCGACGACGGCGGCAATTGCTCCATCGCCGACATCTGTCGGCTGCGCGGCGTGCTGGGCGAGGCTGTCCGGGCCTTTTACGGCGTGCTGGACCGGTACACTCTGGCCGACCTGGTGCACAACCGCCAATCTCTGGCCAGGGTGCTTTTCACTGAAAAGGCCGTGACGGCACCGGTTTCGAGGAGGACAACAGTATGAAAACACTCGAAGACTTTGCATCGGATGACCCGTTGGAGCCCAACGCTCCGTACCCCTACGAAGGCCCTGAATCCTTGCGCCAGCCGATCCTGGAGGCGCTGAGGCGGGTGGTGGACCCGGAAGTGGCCATGAGCATCGTCGACGTCGGGCTGATTTACGGCGTCACGGTGAACGCCGAAAAGGTGCATGTGCTGCTCACAATGACTTCGGCCGCCTGCCCGGTGACGGACGTCATCAAGGACGAGGTCGAAACCGAGCTGGACCGGCTCGCTCCGCCTGAGCTGCTGGTGCACGTCGAACTGGTGTGGGATCCGCCTTGGACCATGGATCGGATGAGCGAGCGCGCCCGGCGGTTCATGGGCTGGTGATGCCGCGTCCGCAGTTACGCCCGAAGCAGGGACCGTCGGCGGCGGCCATTGCCGCCCGGCCGATATTTCTGGTGCTCGTCGCGCTCTCGCTGCTCGCCGGTATCGCCGGCGGGCTGATGCGGGTGGGCGTGATGCTGCCATCGACGGCGGATACCGCATGGCTGGGCCGGGCCGCCCTGGGTCATGCGGCCCTGATGATCTGCGGTTTTCTGGGCACGGTGATCGGGCTGGAACGAGCCGTCGCGGTCAAACTGCCAGTTGCCTTCGGGGCGCCGCTGGCGTCCGGCCTGGCCGGGCTGTGCCTGCTGCTCGGACAAACCGTACCGGGGGCCTGGCTGGGTGTGCTGGCGGCCGCCATATTCACCTGGGTCAACATCGTGGTCGTGCGCCGCCAATGGGCGGGCCACACCTTGCTCCTGCTGGCGGCCGCCATGGCCTGGCTCGCCGGCAACCTGATGTTCGCACTGGGACTTGGCAGCGAAGCGACGCTGCCATGGTGGTTCGCCTTCCTGGTCATGACCATCGCCGCGGAACGACTCGAAATGACCAGGCTGATGCGGCGCCGTCCAGCCGCGCCCGTGTTGCTGGTTGTCATTCTCGGCGCCATGGTGCTGGGCGCCGCAGTGTCGGCTCTATCCGTGCCCGTTGGCGGCGCGCTGTACGGCGCGTCCCTGGTGCTGCTGGCGCTGTGGCTGGTCACCTTCGACATCGCGCGCAGGACGGTTTTCGCCCAGGGCTTGAGCCGGTACATGGCCATCTGCCTGCTCACCGGCTATGTCTGGCTGGCCATCGCCGGCGCGGCATGGGCGGCGACGGCGCTCGGCTTGCCGTTGCGCGACATCGCGCTGCACGCGCTCGGCCTGGGTTTCATTTTCAGCATGATCATGGGACACGGGCCGGTCATCCTGCCGGCGATTGCACGTGTCAAGCTGCAGTTCGGCGTGTTCTTCTATGTCCCGCTGCTGGCGCTCCATCTGTCGCTCGCGTTGCGGCTGGGCTGGGGCGCGTTCGATGCGCAGCAACGCGTAGCCGGCGCCATCTCCAATGGCCTGTCCATTGCATTGTTCGCGGCCACTGTGGCCGGCGCCGTCATAGCATGGCGAATCCGATACGGCGCCGAGGGCGCCAGAAAGACCAGTTGATGGCACAAATGATGCAAATCGAGGAACCGCCGCGCCCGCAGGCGGGGCAGGGCTTCGCGCTGTGGGCGCTCGGTTTTCGCCCGTTCTACCTGCTGGCCAGCACCTTCGCCGCCCTGTCGATCGGCCTGTGGGCGCTGCAGTTCGCCGGCTGGCTGGGACGGCCGTACCTGCAGGGTCCGATCTGGCATGCGCACGAGATGCTGTTCGGCTTCACCCTGGCGGTCGTGGTCGGCTTCCTCTTGACGGCCGGGCGCAATTGGTCCAACCAGCCCACACCCACCGGCTTGCCGCTGGCCGCGTTGGCCGTGCTGTGGGTGGCCGGCCGCGTGCTCGTGCTGACGCCCTTCGGCTGGGTTGCAGCCGTCGTCAACGCCGCGTTTCCGCTGGCGGCGGCCATCGCCCTGGCGATTCCTTTCTTCGCGTCGGGCAATCGCCGCAATTACTTCTTCGTGGCCCTGCTGGTGCTGCTGTCCGCGGCGGTGATGGCCGTGCACCTCGATCAGCTCGGGGTGCTGCAAATCCCGGGCTGGGTGGGCATCCAGGTGGGGCTGGACGTGGTGCTGTTCATCGTCTCGGTGATGGGCGGGCGCGTGATTCCGATGTTCACGAACAACGGCGTGTGGGGAGCGAACGCAACGCGCCACCCCGTCCTGGAAAAGCTGGTTCTGGGCTCGGTGCTGGTTTTGCTCGCGGCCGACGTGCTGCAGGTGCGGGGCGCGCCGCTGGCCGTGCTCGCCGTCGCCTGCGCGATTGCGCAGCTGGCGCGCTGGGTGCTGTGGCAGCCCTGGAAGACGCTGCGCACGCCGATCGTGTGGGTGCTGCATGCGGCCTACCTTTGGATTCCGGTCCACCTGCTGCTGCGCGCCATGGCCGTCGGGGGCCTGGTGACGCCGTCGGCGGCATCGCATGCGCTGACCGTGGGCGCCATCGGCGGCATGGTGATCGGCATGATGACCCGCACCGCGCGCGGCCATACCGGCCGGCCCCTGAAGGCGGATCGCTGGGAAGTGGCGTGCTACGTGATGGTGCTGCTGGCGGCGCTGGCGCGCGTCGTCCCGCCCTTGGTGGCCCCGGAACACACGGTCAACGCCATTCTCTGTTCGGCCGCCCTGTGGTCGGCTGCGTTCGGCCTTTACACGGTGCGCTATTGGCCCATCCTGACCCGGCCGCGCCTCGATGGAAAGCCCGGGTAGGGGCAGAAGCCGAAAGAATACGGACACCGTACGCAGAGGACGCAAAAGCTACGCGGAGGACGCAGAAGAATTCAATAAAGGATCTTTGAATTCTTTTGCGACTTCTGCGTACGGGTGTTTGGCATTCTGCCGCCGGCGAATTGGCCTGCCGCGAGGCCCCCGCCGGGAATGCAAGAATACGCGTTTTCCCAGGATTCGATGCTCGGCTTCCTTCCCCCTATTTTTCGCGGCCTGATCGCGCTGACCCTGCTGGTGCTCAACACGCTGTTGTGGTGCACCCTGCTGCTCTTGTGCGCCCTGGTGAAACTGCTGCTGCCGTTCCATGCGGTGCGGGTGCGCATCGATCCCGTGCTCAACGCAATCGCCACCTGCTGGATCGCCTGCAACAGCGGCTGGATGCGGCTCACCCAACCGACCGAATGGGACGTGCAAGGGGTTTCCGCGCTGCGCTACGAGGGCTGGTACCTCGTGAACTGCAACCACCAGTCCTGGGCCGACATCTTCGTGCTGCAGCACCTGCTGAACCGGCGCATTCCGATGCTCAAGTTCTTCCTCAAGCAGCAGTTGATCTACGTGCCGGTGATCGGCCTGGCGTGGTGGGCGCTCGATTTCCCCTTCATGCAGCGCCATGGCAAGGCCGAGCTGCGCCTGCGTCCCGAGCGCCGGCTCGAGGATGCCGAGGCGACGCGCCGCGCATGCGAGAAGTTCGCGCTCGTGCCCACCAGCGTGATGAACTTCGCCGAGGGCACGCGCTTCACGCCCGCCAAGCACCGGGCCCAGGCTTCGCCCTATCGGCACCTGCTCAAACCCAAGGCCGGCGGCATGGCGCTCGCGCTGAACGCCATGGGCAGCAAGTTCAATTCGCTGGTCGACGTGACCATCGTGTATCCCGCCGGGATCCCGACCTTCTGGCAGTTCCTGTGCGGCCGCGTTCCGCGCGTGGCGGTGCGCATGCGCGAGGTGCCGATTCCCCCGGATTTCTGCACGGCCGACTATGGCCAGGACCCCGCGTTCCGGATGCGGTTCCAGAAATGGCTGGGATTGCTCTGGCAGGAAAAGGACGGTCAAATGGAGGCGCTTGCCAAGGCCCCCTGACCGTCCAGGCCCATGAAAACCACCGACGCGCGCAACCTCGATGCGGCCGCGCTGCCGCATCTGCAGGACTGGGTTGGCAAGACCGAAACACTCGCCGACACCGTCACGCCCGTTCCGGTGCGCGCACTGTCGGCGACATTGGACCTGCCCGTTCCCGACGCGTCACCGGGGCTGGCCTTGCCGCCGCTGTGGCACTGGCTGTATTTCCTGCCCTTG
>DATMBW010000364.1:0-3965 GCA_035559095.1 Ramlibacter sp. | reverse complement strand
AGCTCGCGCACCAGCGACAGCGCGACCAGCACGCCGAGCGCCTCCTCCGAGCCGTAGCGCTGCAGCGTGTAGTAGCCCTGCAGGCCCAGCACGAAGCCGACGAACAGGCCGGACACGGCGATGATGGCCAGCGAATAGTTTCCGAGGAAATGGACCTGGTCGCGGATCAGGCCAAAACGGCGGAAGCTCGCCCCGAAGAGCGACAGCAGCCGCATAAACAGGCGCGCCCCATGGCCCAGGTCGCCCAGCTTGCGCCGCGTGGCGTAGCCCAGATCGGCCGGATTGAGCCAGCTCATTGCACGAGCCCCGCGCGGCTTCGCGCGCCATACGCCCTGGAAGCGGCCCGTCGGCTCATTGGCCGAATCCCCCGCCGAAATCCTGGGCCACGGTGGGCCCCGGATAGTGGAAATGCACGGGACCGTCCGGCTTGGCGTGCACGAACTGGTCCACCAGCGGGTCGCTGGAGTTCATCACCTCCTGCGGCGCGCCCTGCGCCGCGACCTTGCCGTTTGCCAGCACAATCACCTCGTCGGCGATAGCGAAGGTCTCCTCCAGGTCGTGCGACACCACGATGCTGGTGATGCCCAGCGTGTCGTTGAGCCGCCGGATCAGCTGGGCGGCGGTTCCCAGCGATATCGGGTCGAGCCCGGCGAACGGCTCGTCGTACATGATCAGTTCCGGGTCGAGGGCAATGGCGCGCGCCAGGGCCACGCGGCGCGCCATGCCGCCGGAAATCTCGCTGGGCATCAGGTCGCGTGCCCCGCGCAGGCCGACCGCATTGAGCTTCATCAGGACGATGTCGCGCACCAGGCTCTCGGGCAGGCGGGTGTGCTCGCGCAGGGGAAACGCGACGTTGTCGAATACGCTCAAGTCGGTGAACAGTGCGCCAAACTGGAACAGCATTCCCATGCGGCGGCGTGCCGCGTAGAGGCCCGCCTGGTCCAGCCTGCCGATTTCCTGTCCGTCGAAAAGCAGTTCGCCGCTCCGGGCCCTGATCTGCCCCCCAATCAGGCGCAGCACCGTGGTCTTGCCGCCGCCCGAGGCGCCCATGAGCGCCGTGACCTTCCCGCGCTGCACGGTGAAGCTCAGGTCATCGAGGATGCGGCGCTGCCCGTAGCCAAAACTCAGGTGGCGGCATTCGACGAGCGCCGTGGTGTCGGAATCGGTCATCCGGCGGATGATAAGCGTTGGGCCCTTCGAGGTTGAGCGCTTGGCGTTTAGCGTTCAGCGCGGCCCACGCCCAACGTCCAACGCCCGCGCCCACACTCAACGCCCGACCCCCAACCTCACCTGGGCAAGTCACTGAACCCCATAAGGAACTCGTCCACCGCCCGCGCAGCCTGCCGGCCTTCCCGGATGGCCCACACGATCAGCGACTGGCCGCGGCGTATGTCGCCCGCGGCGAACACCTTGGGCACGTTCGTGGCATATCCGCCGGTGAAGTCGGTGGTGGCCTTGGCATTGCCGCGAGCGTCCTTCTCCACGCCGAACCCCTCGAGGATGGTTGCAACCGGGCTCACGAATCCCATGGCCAGCAGCACCAGGTCCGCCTTGAGCAGTTGTTCGCTGCCGGCAATCTCGGTCATCTTGCCGTCCTTCCACTCGACCCGGACGGTCTTCAGCCCCGTCACCTTGCCTTTTTCGCCCACGAATTCCTTGGTGGCGATGGCGAATTCGCGTTCGCAGCCTTCCTCATGGCTGGAGCTGGTGCGAAGCTTGTAAGGCCAGTAGGGCCAGGTCAGGGGCTTGTTCTCTTCCTCGGGCGGCTGTGGCAGCAGCTCGAACTGGGTGACGCTCAATGCGCCGTGGCGGTTGCTGGTGCCGACGCAATCGGAACCGGTGTCGCCGCCGCCAATGACGACCACATGCTTGCCGGAGGCTGAGATCTGCCCCTTGACCTTGTCGCCGGCATTGACCTTGTTCTGCTGCGGCAGGAACTCCATGGCGAAATGGATCCCTCCCAGGTCGCGGCCGGGCACCGGCAGGTCGCGCGACTGCTCGGCGCCCCCGGCCAGCAGCACGGCGTCGAACTGCTGTTGCAGTTCCCGGGGAGCGATGGTTTCCTTCGCCCAGTTCGTGACCTTGGAGCCTTCGGGCAGCTCGCCCACCATCACCCCGGTGCGGAAAGTCACGCCCTCGGCCTTCATCTGCTCGACGCGGCGGTCGATATGGATCTTTTCCATCTTGAAGTCCGGGATGCCGTAACGCAGCAGCCCCCCGATGCGGTCGTTCTTCTCGAACATGGTCACGTCGTGGCCCGCGCGCGCCAGTTGCTGCGCCGCGGCCAGTCCCGCCGGTCCGGAGCCAACCACGGCCACCTTCTTGCCGGTCCTGATCTTCGCCGGGCGCGGCTTGACCCAACCGTGCTCCCAGGCGCGATCAATGATCGCGTGCTCGATCGACTTGATGCCCACCGCGTCGCCGTTGACGTTGAGGACGCAGGCAGCCTCGCACGGCGCCGGACAGATGCGGCCGGTGAACTCGGGAAAATTATTGGTCGAGTCCAGCACCGCGAACGCGTTCTGCCAGTCGGTCCGGTACACCAGGTCGTTGAAGTCCGGAATGATGTTGTTGACCGGGCATCCGCTGTTGCAGAACGGCGTGCCGCAGTCCATGCAGCGCGCGCCCTGGATCTTCGCCTGCTCGTCACTCAGCCCGACGACGAATTCCTTGTGGTGCTTCAGGCGCTCCTGCACCGGCGGATAGCCCTCCTCGATGCGCTCGTATTCCATGAAGCCGGTGATTTTTCCCATTTTCTTTTCCTTTGCGGGACAGATTGTTAGCTCTGTCCCCAACATTTCGTCCTTCTGACCACTACGCCGCGGCCACCGTGTCGTGTTTCATGGCCACGTGGGCGTTGTTGCCCGTGCTGGCGGCTTCCACCTCGCGCTCGTACATTTCGGCCAGCGCGCGCTTGTATTCGTTCGGGAACACCTTGACGAACTTCGTGCGCGAAACCGCCCAGTGGTCCAGCAGTTCGCGGGCGCGCCTGCTGCCGGTCCAGCGGTTGTGCTCCTCGAGCAGCTTGCGCAACAGCGTTTCGTCGGCCTGGTCCTTGTGCAGCCGGGTGGCGCCGCCGGCCTTTTGCTCGGCGGCCGTGCCCACGCGTTCCAGGGAAACCATGGCCGTGTTGCAACGGCTGGCGAACTGGCCGTCTTCGTCGTACACGTAAGCGATGCCCCCCGACATACCGGCCGCGAAATTGCGGCCCGTCTTGCCCAGCACGACCACCGTGCCGCCTGTCATGTATTCGCAGCCGTGGTCCCCGGTGCCTTCGACGACGGCCGTCGCGCCCGACAAGCGTACCGCGAAGCGCTCGCCGGCGACGCCGCTGAAGAACGCCTCCCCGCTTATTGCACCGTACAGCGCTGTATTGCCGATGATGATGTTATCGATAGCGGCGCCGCGGAAATCGATGCTGGGACGCACTACGATCCGGCCGCCCGACAGGCCCTTGCCGGTGTAATCGTTGGCATCGCCAATCAGGTACAAGGTGATGCCCCTTGCCAGGAACGCGCCGAACGACTGTCCCCCCGTGCCCTCGAGCTGGATGCGGATCGTGTCGTCGGGCAGGCCCTCGGGGTGAACCTTGGTCAGGGCGCCGGACAACATGGCGCCGACCGACCGATGGACGTTGCGCGCGATTTCGATGAAGTGGACCTTCTCGCCCTTGTCGATGGCGGCACGGGACTTTTCGATCAGGACACGGTCCAGGCTCTTTTCCAAGCCATGGTCCTGTTCTTCCTGGTGAAAGCGCGGCACTTCCGCGGGGACGTTGGGCCGGGCGAACAGTCGGCTGAAATCCAGGCCCTTCGCCTTCCAGTGCTCGATTCCTTTCCGGATATCCAGCAGGTCGCTGCGGCCGATCAGGTCGTCGAAACGGCGCACGCCCAGCTGCGCCATGATCTGGCGCACTTCCTCGGCGACGAAAAAGAAATAGTTGACGACGTGCTCGGGCTTGCCGG
>DATMBW010000363.1:0-3617 GCA_035559095.1 Ramlibacter sp. | reverse complement strand
GGCTCTCGGCCTCCCGCACCGAAAGTTTTTTCGCAGCAATCTGGTTGGCCGCGGTGATCTGCGCTGCACGCTCCAGCGCGAGCAGCGCGCGCGCGTGGCCCATGTCGATGTCACCGGCCATCAGCATGGTCTGCACCGCGTCCGCGAGGTTGAGCAGACGCAACAGGTTGGATGCCGCACTGCGCGAACGCCCCACGGCCTGCGCCGCCTGTTCGTGGGTGAGGCCGAACTCCTTGACCAGCCGCTGCAGGCCGTGCGCTTCCTCGAGCGGATTGAGGTCTTCGCGCTGGATGTTCTCGATCAGCGACATCGCCGCGGCCGATTGATCGGGCACGTCGCGCACCAGCACCGGAACGCTGTCCAGGCCGGCGAGCCGGGCGGCGCGATAACGCCGCTCGCCGGCGATGATCTCGTAGATCGGCCTGTCGGCGCCGTTCGCCGCGGTGGGCGCCGGTTCCTGGTTGCGCCGCTCGCGCGCACGCTCGTCGCTCAGGCGGCGCACAAGGATCGGCTGCATGATGCCCTGGGCCTTGATACTCTCGGCCAGTTCGTACAGTGCGCCTTCGTCCATGCGCGTGCGCGGCTGGTAGCTGCCGGGCACCATGTCTTCCAGCAGCAGCGAAGCGGGCAAGCCCGGGTTGCTGGCCGACGAGTCGGTGGCCGCGCGCTCCTGCGCCGTGGGGCCCAGCAGCGCTTCCAGGCCGCGGCCCAGGCCCTTGGGTTTCTTGGTCGCCATCAGGCCTCCCGCCGCGCGAATGGAGCTTGGGAATTTTTCATCGGGTCAATCTTTCATCAGGTCCTGCAGCAGCACATGGCCTTCGGGCCAGCTTGCCAGCCCGGAATCGGCATTGATATGGCCGCATGCGCCGTAATCCATGAACTGCGCGCCCCAGGCATAAGCGAAAAGGCGGGCACGTTCGAACTCGCAATAAGGGTCGTCGCGGCTGGCCAGCAACACGCTCGGAAAGGCCAGCGCGCGCAGCTCGATCGGCGACCAGGTGGGCATCTGCGCCCGCAGGTCGGGGCGTTCCACGTCGCCGGGCGCGACCAGCAGCGCCGCCTTGACCCGGTGCGTGTTCTTCGAAAGCGCCGACCACGCGGCCGTGAGGATGCAGCCCAGGCTGTGCGCGACGAGCACCGCGGGCTCGTCGCGCGACAGCACCATCTCTTCCAGCCGGGCCAGCCAGTCGCCGCGCAGCGGCTGGGTCCAGTCGTGCTGCTCGACGCGCACGTAGCCGTGGCGCTTTTCCCAAAGGGTTTGCCAGTGCTGCGGCCCGCTGTTGTCCCAACCCGGCAGGAGGAGCACGTTGGAGGATTTCATTGCTATTGAATTGATAGCGTAAAATCTAGTATTGGCGCCATCTGGCAACGACTTACAGTTCACATCTTCTGGATGCGCTGCACCATCTCGCGCGCGAAATCGACAAACGCCAGACTGCCGCGGGCGGCCGGGTCGAAGATCACGCCGGGCAGGCCGTAACTCGGCGCCTCGGCCAGGCGGACGTTGCGCGGGATGACGGTGTCGAACACCTTCGGGCCGAAATGCGACTTGAGCTGCTCGCTCACCTGCTGCTGCAAGGTGATGCGCGGATCGAACATGACGCGCAGCAGGCCGATGATCTGCAGATCCTTGTTCATGTTGGCATGGACCTGCTTGATGGTGTTGACCAGGTCGGTCAGGCCCTCCAGCGCGAAGTACTCGCACTGCATGGGCACGATGACGCCGTGCGCGCAGCACAGGCCATTGAGCGTGAGCATCGAAAGCGACGGGGGGCAGTCGATCAGGATGAAATCGTAGTCCTGGGTCACTTTCGCCAGGGCCTGCTTGAGGCGCTGGTCGCGATGCTGCAGGTCCACCAGTTCGACCTCGGCGCCGGCCAGGTCGCGATTGGCGCCCAGCACGTCGTAGCCGCACTTCTCGCTTGTCACGCGCGCCTCGGCGACCGAAGCCGACTCCAGCAACACGTCGTAGATCGTCAGTTCGAGCTTGCGCTTGTCCACGCCCGAACCCATGGTGGCGTTGCCCTGCGGATCCAGGTCGACCATCAGCACGCGCTGGCCGACCTTGGCCAGCCCGGCCGCGAGATTGACCGTCGTGGTGGTCTTGCCAACCCCGCCCTTCTGGTTGGCGACGCAAAAAATCTTGGCCATTATTTCGAGATCGCCAGCTTGATGCCGAACCCCAGCAGGAATACGCCGGCCACTTTTTCCAGCACCCGGCCGATGACCGGGTTGGCGCGCATGCGCTCGGCCAGATGATGGGTCAGTAGCACGACAGCCAGGCCGTAGGCAAAAGTGAGGACGGCGATGGTCGCCGCCATCACGCCGAAGGTCAGCAAACCCTGGTGCCGCGCCGGGTCGACGAACAGCGGAAAGAACGCCATGTAGAAAACGATGGCCTTGGGGTTGAGCAAGGTGATCAGGCCGGCCTGCTTGAAATAATGGTGCGGCTCGATGTTGAGGATGGGCTTGGCCCCGCTCTTGGCCAGCAGCATCTTGCCGCCCAGCCATGCCAGGTAGGCGGCGCCCAGCCATTGGACGGCGTTGAATGCGGCGGGATAAGCCGTGAGCAGCGCGGCCACGCCGGCCACCGCGGCCCACATCAGCACCTGGTCCCCGGCGATCACCCCAAAAGTCGCGCCCAGGCCGCCGGCGATGCCGCCCTTGCTGGTCGAAGTGATCAGCGCAAGATTGCCGGGACCGGGTATCGCCAGAAAAATGATGATCGCTGCGACGAATGCGCCGTAATCTGCTACGCCAAACATGGAACTCCCCGGAGGACGCGGATGCCCGATAAAGCCGAGTTTACGTTACCCCGGCAAGCGTTTCATCCAGACGATGCAACGCTCGGCATCCAGCCCGGGGATCCGCAACTGTTCCACGTGAAACACCTGGACATCGCGGGGCAAGGCGGCGATTTCATCATGCGGCACCTTGCCTTTCATCGCCAACCAGATGCCCTGCCCGGCCAGCGCACCCGACGACCAGGCCACGAAGTCGGCGAGCGAAGCGAAGGCCCTGCACGCCACCACGTCGTACGGACCGGCGAGTTTTTCCACCCGGCCGTGCAGGCCGCGCAAGTTCGGCAGGCGCAGCGCCGCCGCCACCTGGCCCACGAAAGCGGCCTTCTTGGCGACCGTGTCGACACAGTGCACGCGTACCTGCGGACAACAGATCGCGATCACGACACCCGGCAGGCCGGCGCCCGACCCCACATCGAGCAACGTCGCAGGCCGCTGCTGAAGCTGCCGCCCCAACGGCTCCACCACCGCCAGGCTGTCCAGCAGGTGGTGGGTCAACATCTCGGCCGGGTCGCGCACTGCCGTCAGGTTGTAGACCCGGCTCCATTTCCGAAGCAGGTCGAGAAAGTCCAGGAGCCGGACGATCTGCAATTCGCCCAGCGCAAGCTCCAGCCGGGCCAGTCCCTCCCTCAGCCGGGCTTCGAGGGCGGCTCTCACGCTTGCTTTCGCCCTGAACAAGTCCGTGCCGGCGGCAAGAACGGCGCAATGGCGGCGAGCCGGACAACCGCGTTCATGCCGCCGCTTTGCCTTGCTGGTTGGCCGCGTCCGTGAGGCCCTTGAACCGGGTCTTTTTCAGGTGCACCAGCAGCAGCGAGA
>DATMBW010000362.1:0-9008 GCA_035559095.1 Ramlibacter sp. | reverse complement strand
AGCGTCACGGCGCTGACGACCTTGGGTTTGGTGTCGTCGCGGCTGGCTTCCTGGGCCACGGCAAGCACCAGCACCTGTTCCAGCACAGTCATGCTGACTTGGTTGCCGGCTTCGCCTCTGCCCCGCTCCTGCTGCGCGTTCACCATGACGTCCACATAATTGCCCGGCAAGGCGAAACCTGCGACGCCGACCACGTCGTTGACCCGGACGGTCATGGCACGTTTGCCTTCCGCGATCACTGCCGACAGGCCGCCTTGCGTTCCGACGGGTGAGAGCTTGCGGTCCACGACGGCTTCGCCGCGCAGCACACTCGCCTTGGCCACGCGGTCCTGAAGGTCCTTGACGTCCTTGAAGGCACCGGGGGGTACCGACTCGCTAGGCCAGTCGGAGGTGGTCAGCATCTGGGTGTTGATCTTGCTGCCCAGCTCGATGTCGACCGCGGCGACCACGACCTTGGTGGAGGCGATGTTCTGCCTTTGGGCTACCCAGCTCGCCGCGTAAACGGCCGCTGCCAGGCCGGTCACTACCGCGAGCACCAGCAACGCGATCGCTTTGACATTTTTCATTCCAGTTCTCCTTGAGTGAGGCCGCGCGTCATGCGTAGCCCAGTTGCTTTGCCACCAGGTACGCCACGGTCCCGATCCCGATGCTGATGGCGTAGGGCAACTTTCCGATGGATCCGGCCTGCTTGATCGACGCCGCCGGCGACGTGCCGGTGATCGCCGCCAGGGCCACGGACCAGGCGATGGCGCTCACGTTGTGCGCCATGCGCCCGGTGACCCGGTGGAAGACGGCGAAGGCCAGCGCGGCGACGCCGCCCGTGATGAAGGTGAACAGCACTGCGTACACGATGCCGGGAAAGCCAAGGAAGGCGCCCACGGCGGCCATCAGCTTCACGTCGCCGGCGCCCATGACCCGCAATGCGTAGAACGGCAGCATCACCGCAAAGCCGACGGCCATTCCGGCCAACGCGCCAAGGAAGCCATCGAGCGGCCGCAGCGCGTCGAGGGCGCCGGACACCAGGCCCACGAGGACGCCGCCAACCGTCAGCCAGTTGGGGATCCGGAACGAGCGGTAGTCGATCACCCCGGCCACGACCACCAGCGCAATCAGCAGGCCGATGCGCGGGCTGGCCGCCAGCAGGGCGGGCAGGTCAAGCAGCGAAGTTGCGTCTTTCATGGTTGGACTTGTTGATGCGATGTAACAGTCGGTTGAAGCAAATATCGATGGCGCGCAACACCCGCACAATGGCCGATCACTCCCGATTTGGTTAGGACAAGCCTCCTGCGGGGTTTTCCCGGCCCTGTGCTGGTGAACCCGGCAGTCGGGAGCGAACCGGCGCAGCCGAGGTTCAGCTTCGGGCACGTCGTGAGGTGTGTCGAGCGCTTCATTCGATCGGTTCGAGCCGTGGCGACAACAGCTTCACTGCGACTCCGGTCACGCCGGATTTGTGTTCGACGCGAACGATCTGGCCCACTGCCGTGAATTTCATGTGCAAGTCGGGCAACTGCATCTCGAAATCGACCAGGCCTTCCACGTCGTGTTCTCCGTCCATTTCGAAGTAGAGGCCGCTCGCGCTGATGTCACGGGTCATCGCATGACTGCCGTCGTGCAAACGTAGCGGTAGTGCCAGTCGTTCGCGGGGTTCCAGGCGCTGCTCTTCGTACATGGGTATCAGTGTGGTCGGCGATTCGAAGAAAACCCTGGTTGGTTTCGGCCTATTTCGGTAGGCAGACGTCATGGGGTACCGCCGGTTTTCCCGGGACGAAAGTACCGGGCGGGAAAACCCGCTGTCGGGCTGGGACAGCGCAAAACTGTGGAAAACGACGCAGATTTGCTGCGCGGTTCCCCTGGTTTTTGCAAAACTTTCGAAAAATTCCTCGAAAAACGCCGCACAGATGGGCACAGTTGATTACGATCGAGCCAGTCCTGTTACCCGTACGTGGGCATTTACCTATGTTGATCGGCCATACCCGCCCCATTCAGGTACACCTTGTGGCTCAGCCTTTGGTGAGCTGGGGTCTGGAACGGCTGGTGCAAACTGCCCATCCCCGGCTCGAGGTCATCGGCGTAGCCGCGACCACGGCGGAAAGCCTGCCGCAGCTGGAAAAAAATGGCGCGGATGTGCTTGTGGTGGACCTGGAAGGCGACAACGAGTGCGACTCCCTGACCGACCTGCAATCGCACACCCGGGCCAAGATCCTGGTACTGACCGGTTCGGCCGACGTGGTGATGCTTGACCGGGCCGTCCTGGCGGGCGTGCGCGGCGTGGTGCGAAAACGCGAATCCCCCGCCACGCTGCTCAAGGCCATCGAGAAGGTCCACGAGGGTGAACTCTGGATCGATCGGGGCGCCACCAGCCGCATCTTCATGGAGATGGCACGGCAAAAGGCCGCGGAAAAGAACGATCCCGAGAAGTCCAAGATCGCCACCCTGACCATGCGCGAGCGCCAGACCATCGCGGCGGTGGCGAGCGATGCTGCCGCCCCGGGCAAAGTGATCGCCGGGCGCCTGTGCATCAGCGAGCACACCCTGCGCAACCACCTCACTTCGATCTACAGCAAGCTGGGCCTGTCCAACCGTCTGGACCTCTACGCCTACGCGAACAAGCACAGCCTGAACAAGCACGGCTGATGGCCCCAACCACCGGCGCCGGCGTTTGCCCGCCCCTGCGCGGCCGGCAACACGCCCGCGATTGTTAAGATCGACGCAGAACCGGCTTTCGCCGGCAACCTCGAGAGGGAATGAGGGCCAGGCCGCTTGCGCGCCGATCCCTTCGTCATGACTTTGCTAGCAATCCTGATCGCGACCTTGGCCGCGGGCATCGGCAGCGTGTGGCTGGCCGCGGGCCTCATGCGCCTGGGCCTGCCGGCCGGCCATAGCCGGGAAGCAGCCCATGCCGGGCCGCCCCACCTGCTCAGCCTTGCCGCCGGCGCGCTGCTGGCTACTTCGTTCATGCACCTCCTGCCCGAGGCCTTCGAAAGCCAGGCCGGCGCCAAGGAGCTTTTTTCCACGTTGCTGATCGGCCTGGTATTTTTCTTCCTGCTCGACAAGGCCGAGTTGTGGCACCACGGCCACGAGCACCACAGCGGCGATAGGGCCGCCGACGACGCGCATCACCCCCACGATCACGGGCCGGCCGCGCCCGTAGGGGGCCACAGCCACCTCCCGCCGAGCGCGGGCGGCTGGGCCGTGCTTACCGGCGACAGCTTCCACTGCTTCGGCGACGGCATCCTGATCGCGTCGGCTTTCGTGGCCGACCTGCGGCTGGGCCTGGTCGCGGCATTGGCCGTGCTCGCGCACGAGGTTCCCCATCACATCGGGGACCTGGCCGTGTTGCGCCTGAGCAGCCGCAACCGGCGGGCCGCCCTGGTCAAGGTTTCACTGGCCGGCGCCGTGACACCCCTGGGAGCGCTGACCGGCTGGTGGCTGGTGGACCAGTTGCACGACTACTTGCCGTACTTCCTGGCCGTGGCCAGCAGCAGTTTCATCTATGTGGCTCTGGCCGACCTCATCCCCCAGCTGCAAAAGCGCCTGTCGGCCCGCGACACGGCCGCGCAGATCGCCTGGCTATTGGTGGGGATCGGACTGGTTGCCGTGGTCAGCGGCCTGGCCCATTCGCACGCCTGACAGCCGCGTCCTACACGCTGGCGCGGCCCGTGCCGACGGCCATGTCGGTTTCGGCGCGGAACATGGGGCGAGCGCAACTGTGCAAGGAGGCATCCCATGGCCGAAGACAGAGACCTGACGCACGATCCCATCGGCGGTCAAGGCGCCCGTGCCGCCGACCAAGGCCGGCCGGGGGCGGAGCCGGCCGCACAGGCGGTGAGCCCGGGCCAGGGCGATCCGGCGCCGAACTATCCCGGCAGCGAGTTCGAATATTGGCGTGCGGCCTATGTGCGCGAGCCGTACTACGAAAGCGGCCGTGCCTTCGAAGACTATGGTCCCGCGTGCGAACTTGGCTGGGTCAGCTACGGCATGTACGGCGGCGCGTTCGACGCCGCTGATCGCGTCATGGCTAACGACTGGGAGGTGCGCAAAGGCGTCTCCTCGCTGTCATGGGACCAGGCCCGGCCGGCGGCCAGAGCGGCCTGGCAGCGCGCCGAGAATGCGCGATCCTACGTGAGCGACGCCAGCGCGAGCCGCGAGCGGGTGATCGAGGCGCTCAACGACCTGGCGGAGAGCGCGCGCGACGGAGAACTGGGCTTTCGTGAAGCGGCCGAACACACCAGGACGCCGGACCTGAGCGCCTTGTTCGGGCGGTGTGCGCAGGCCTCCCGCCAGGCCGCCGCCGAACTGCAGGAGCAAATCGAGCGCCTGGGCGGCAAGGTGGACCAAGGCGGCACCGTCACCGGCGCGGCGCACCGGGTGTGGATGCAAATACGGGGTCTGTTTGGTGGCGCCAGCGACGAAACCATGCTTCGTGAATGCGAGCGCGCCGAGGACGTGGCGCTCGCACGGTATCGCAAGGCCCTGACGCAGAACCTGCCGCACGACGTCCATGCCATGGTGCTGCGGCAGTTCGAAACCGCGCAGCGCAATCACGACATGATCAAGACGCTGCGCGATCGCGCCGAAACGAAGGCGAAAACCGAAGGCTGAGGTTTGCGCCCGAAAGCGGGTCAGCGGAAGTGCGGGTTGTTTGGCGCGCGGTCGCGGTGGTTGGGCACGCCGTCGCCGTCGCGGTCGCGATCGAAGCGGTTGGGGACGCCGTCGCGATCACGGTCGCCGCGCATCCACCCGCCGCCGCGGTACGACCAGCGGTCGCCGTGCTGCACCCATACCGGCTGGCTGTAGTAGTGGCCCGGCCGGGTGCGCAGGAAGTGGCCCTGTACCCAGAAATGCGTGTTGCCGCGCCATTCCCAGTGGCCGGGCACCCAGATATGGCCGCGGCGAGGGCCGGGCGTGTACTCGTACACCGGGGGCGGCGGCGGGGCCACATAGACCGGGGCGGGCACGCCGATCTGTACGCCGACGGATGTGTAGGCCGCCGCGGGGGCGCCCATCAGTGCACCGGCGCACGTCAACGCGGCCGCCGCCGAAATCCAAAGGGTCTTCCTCATCGTGTACCTCCTGTGTGGATGAGCTCATTATTTAGCGCTTGAGTAAATTTGTCGCGCTCCTTTGCGAAGCGCACGTGAAGTACTGCACGGTTCGTAATGCCGAGCAGGCCCCATTGGTAGTGGGGCGGCAACTGTCCTACGTCCCCATAGGGCGGCGTCCGACACGCTGTTGCGCCACGACTGCCCAACATTTAGCAAACGCCTGCCGGGGGACCGCGAGCAGGCAGTCCCGGGGAACTGTCATGAGATGCAACAGTTTTTGCGTGTTGGCCGCGCTCTGCGCTCTGGCGTTGCCAGGAACGGCGCGCGCGGAAAGCGAGGCGGAGTACACCATGCCCGGCCCCGCGTCAGCCTCGACCGGGACCTCGGGCGATCGCTCCAAACCGCCGCCGGCCGCCCGCCCGGCGATGTTCGCGCCGGCGGCCGCCGCCAGCGCGAAGCGCTTGTCGGCGCAGCAACGCGAGGAACGGCGCTTCCTGAAGGACGCGGCGGCCAGCAGCCGTTTCGAGGCCGAAGCCGCGCGCATGGCGCTGGGCAAGTCCAGCAACCCCGGAGTGCGCGCTATGGCCGCCACACTGATCAATCACCACGCGGCCGCCGGAAATGAACTGCTGCACATGCTGCACGGGCGCGGCATGGCCGCTCCGATGCTTGCCAACGACCAGCGCATGATCCTCAACCGGCTGGCCAAGCTGCAAGGTGCGAAGTTCGACCGCGAGTTCCTGCAGGAAGTCGCCCTGAGAAACCAGCAGCAGGACGTCCAGTCCTACGAAAAGGCCAGCCTCATGGCAACGGAGCCGCGCCTTGCGGCCTGGATTGCCCGCACACTGCCCACGCTGCGATATCACCTGGCGACCGCCGAACGCATGGCCCCGGCCGAGTCCAAGCTGGCGCGCGGGGCGATCGTGCCGGGCAACCGGTTGGCCTCCCGCGCCAGCATGGCCACGCGAAGCATGGGCTCCGGACCGGCGCCCGGCGCGGGACTTCAGGCCGGCGGCATGCAGTTCGGTGGGGACGCCCAGTTGGGCGTGTCGCGGCCGATCGTGGCTCGGCCTAGCGAGTCGAGTAACCGGTAACGCGCCATTTCCCGTCCGCGTCGCGCACGGTGGTCACGACTTCCTCGAGTTCGCGCTTGTCGAATTTGCTCTGGAAGATGACGGTCACGTACTCTCCGGCGGGCCGCCCTTCGAGCGTCGTCTTGTAAGCCGACGTGGCAGGCTTGCGTTCCACGAAGGCGCCGAAGGGTTCGCGCACCTTGGGAATGCCGTCCATCCAGGTGGCCAGGGGCACTGAGCCGCGGAACACGCTGCTGGACGTCTCCCAGGCGCGTCCCCAGTCGCGCCGGTCCAGCAAGACCAGCCAGCCCGCGGCGGCCAGCTTGCCCGCCGCTTCCTTCTCGGCATTGGCACTGTCCGCCGAGGCACCCGGGGTCTGCGCCGGCGCCGCGGCAGGTTTTGCCGGCACGGGTGCCGACTCCGTGCGGGGCAGTTTCAACTGAGCGCCGGCGCCGGCCGTGAACAACGCCGCCGACAAGGCAACCAGCAGGGAAGAACTGGACTTCATTGGAGCTTTCGAAAGGCAAATCAATGACGACGAGTCTAGCCGCTTAAAGTTCCGGCTCCCAGCGTGCGCGGCCCCTTGCCCAGGCGCTACCTCAGCAGCTGGGCCATCAACCGGGCATTGACCTGGCCCTGGTCTTCGAAATTGGTATTGAACAGGACGTGGACCTTGCGTGCGCGGCCGGCCACGCGGCGGATCTCCGGCACCAGCGCCCCGAGTTCGTCGGCGGAATACCAGTAGTTGAAACGGCTCGAGGCGGCCGAGCTCCTGATGTTCCATGTGTCCTTGTTGCGGCCATGCAGGCGCAGCAGCGCCAGTGCCGGGTTCGTCACCTCCCAGACGCTCGGGACGCTATTGGCGAAGCCTTGCGGGCCGTCGACGATCGTGTGCACGACGCCCAATTCGCGCTCGAACGCCAGCGTCTTGCCCAGGCCGTCGCCCTCAAACCAGATCCGGTTGCGAAACTCCACCGCCAACAGGTGGCCTTCCATCCGCTCCACGCATTCCCGCACATGGGCCATCCCCTCGCGGTTGCGCAGCATCCAGGGTGCGAACTGAAAATGCACCGCTCCCAGCTTCCCCGCTTGGCGCAGCGGCTCCATCGCCTCGCTGAAGCGGCGCCACAGTTCATCGCGGATGTCCCCGGGCACGTCCCTGTAGTAAAGCGAAGCCGGCAAATCGGGCCCGAGTGCCTGCTGGATGTCCTTGGGCAGGACGATGGGCGAAGTCTGGTGCCCCGTGAACAGGCGGAAGGCCTTGACGTTGAACACGAAACCTTCCGGCGTGCGGTTGGCCCAGAGTTGCGCGTTCGCGGGCGTGGGCATGCCGTAGTAGCTCGAGTCGACCTCCACGATCGGAAACTGGGCGGCGTAGTAGCGCAGCCGCGCTTCCGCGCTGCGGGCTTCCTTGGGATAAAAGCGCCCGCAGTCGATCAGCGTCTTGTCGGTCCACGAGGCTGTGCCCGTGAGGATGTTGTCCACTGGATTAATATACAGTGTCTTTTCCGGATGGTGTTTGACTTTGGACGATCTCAATGCAGAGCAATTGCAGGCCGTGCGGCACGGCACCGGCGAAACCGCCGGCGACTCACGGCCCCTGCTGGTCATCGCCGGTGCCGGTTCGGGCAAGACCAGCACGCTCGCGCATCGCGTCGCCAACCTCATCCGCCACGGCGCCGACCCGCAGCGCATGATGCTGCTCACCTTCAGCCGGCGCGCGGCGCAGGAGATGGAGCGGCGCGTCGGCGGGGTACTGCAACAGGCGCTCGGGTTGCCGCCGTCGCAGGCGCTGCCGAACCTGCCGTGGTGCGGCACCTTCCATAGCATCGGGGCGCGACTGCTGCGCGAGTACGCGGCGCGCATCGGCCTGGAAGAATCCTTCACCATCCACGACCGCGGCGATGCCGAAGACCTCATGGGCATGGTGCGGCACGATATCGGCCTGGCCGAAACCAGGAACCGTTTTCCGCTCAAGGGCACGTGCCTGGGCATCTATTCGCGTGTGCTCAACACGTGCGAGCCGCTGGGTTCGGTCCTGCAGAACACCTATCCCTGGTGCAGCCAGTGGGAGGGCGAACTGAAGCGGCTTTTTGGCGCCTATGTCGAGGCCAAGCAGCAGCAGAACGTGCTTGACTACGACGACCTGCTGCTGTTCTGGGCCGAAATGATGGCCGATGCGGCACTGGCGCAGGAGGTGGGCAGCCGCTTCGACCATCTGCTCGTGGACGAGTACCAGGACACCAATCGCCTGCAGTCCGCGATCCTCCTGGGCATGAAGCCGACGGGGGAGGGCGTCACCGTCGTGGGAGACGATGCGCAAAGCATCTATTCATTCCGCGGCGCCACCGTGCGCAACATCCTCGACTTTCCCCGCCAGTTCACGCAACCCCCGCTCCCCGAGGGGGCTCGCACCGGCCCCGCGGTGCGCGTCGTCACGCTCGAGCGCAACTATCGCAGCACCCAGCCTATCCTCGACGCCAGCAACGCCGTGATCGGGCAGGCGCGCGAGCGCCACGCCAAGAATCTGTGGACCCAGAAGCGCTCGAGCCACAAGGCGCAACTGCTGCTGGTGCCCGACGAGGCCAGCCAGGCGCGCTGGGTGGCCGACGAGGTGCTGCGGCAGCGCGAAGCAGGGACCCGCCTGAAGAGCCAGGCGGTGCTTTTCCGGACCAGCACGCACAGCGCGGCGCTGGAACTGGAGCTGGCCCGCCGCAACATCCCTTTCGTGAAATTCGGCGGCCTGAAGTTCCTGGAGGCGGCGCACGTCAAAGATGTCCTCGCCGTGTTGCGCTTCGCCCAGAACCCGCGCGGGCGGATCGCGGGGTTCCGGGCGACGCAACTCGTACGCGGGATCGGGCAAGGCACCGCGACCCGATTGCTCGACGCC
>DATMBW010000361.1:0-5300 GCA_035559095.1 Ramlibacter sp. | reverse complement strand
TATCACCGCTACGCTCCAACATCACCGCTACGCTCCAACTCGAAACGCGCCGCCTGCGGTGGACGCGTCCTTCAGTCCTTCAGGTCAGGTTGCGGCTGGCTTAATTGCGGAAAGCGCCGAGCTTGGCTTGCGCGCCGCGGTTGCCCATGGTGGCTGCGCGCTGCAGCCAGCGCACGCCCTGGTTCGGGTCGCGCTGGACGGTCACGCCTTCCATGTAGGCGATGCCCAGGAAGAAGCTCATTTCGCCACGACCGTAGCGGATGCCTTCGGTGGTGGCCTTGCCGGAGCGCTTCACCACGGCCGGGATGTCGCCCTGGCCGTTGGCATACGCGTGCATCTGCTGGATGACGTTCGAGAAGAACTGGTCTCGCGCCTGCGCAGCGGCCGCCTTGTTGGGCATGCTGGCCACCAGCTCGTCGGCGAGGACGGGCAGGGCTTCGAAGGGGGTCATGCCGCCCGTCATCCTGGGCGAATACCAGGCGCGCAGCATGACCTTGTCCAGGGTCATCAGGCCGTCGGTCTTCCAGGGGAAGTAGCTCAGCACGGTCTGGCCGGCCGGATGGCCGCGCACGCCCATGACGTGCATCGCTTCGTGGTAGGCGCAGCGCCGCGCATCACGCGACCTCATCTGTATCACGGCAGAGTCGATCGCGGTCTCGGTGCGAAATTCCAGGTAGGTGACGCAGGGCTGGTTGTCTTCGAGCTGGTTGTCGGCGGTGATTTCGACGCTGACATTCGCGACCTGATCGGCACGCGGATTGTCCGACACATCGATCAGCTTGATCCCTGCCTCGGTGGCAACGGCGCGCAGCGCCTGCAGCGTATTCTCACGGTGAGCGGCGGCATTCAGGCCATGCACACGCACACGCATCTCGCTTTCCCAGCGTACGACGCGGGTCGGAGTACCACTTTGGTGCCAGAGCGCCTCCCAAAGGGTTGCCAAGCCCTGATCGAAATCCTCGGCCAGGGCTGCGCAAGGCAGCGCCAACCACAGCAATAGACCCGAACAAAACCTACGCATTCGACACCCCGAACACACTTAGTGACTCAAGTGTGACGTAGGACGGGTCCTACCGGCTAGCCTTGGCAAGCGTTCAACTGATTTTTCTCAAGCCCAGCGGTAATTTGTCTCATTTACGCTGCAGGATCAGGCGCTTAGCAGAAACTCTTCGAGCAAAGTCGCGAGTTTTCCTGGCTGGTCGTGATGCAGCATGTGTCCGGCGTCGTGTAGGACAGCACGCCGCACGTTGGGGATCGACTTCAGGCGTTCGTGATACTCATCCAGTGTGTATTTGCCCTTCCACCACTGTGTCAGGCTGTCATCGCTGGCCTCGATGGCCAGGGTGGGCGCCGTGATCGAGCGATAGATTTCCAGCACCTCGTCGACACGGTAGAGCTGAGCATTGGAAATCTTGTGTGCGGGGTCGCCCAGGATTCGCCACGTGCCGCCGCTGTCCGGCCTGGCCCAATGACGAGCCAGCCATTCGGCCTTGTCCCTGCCCAGGCGCTTGTTGGTCTTCATCAGGCGGTTGGCCACACCCGCAGCCGATTCATAGGATTTGAGGGCCAACTCGCCGCGGTGAAGGGCCTTCAGCTCATCCATCCAGCGCGCGTAACGGCGGGGCGCCTGGGACGGTTTCGTGCCGGGCATGCCGAAACCCTCGAGGTTGACCAGCCGGCGAATGCGTTGCGGCCTCGACCCGGCATACAGCATCGCGACATTGCCGCCCATGCTGTGGCCTACGAGGTGGACCGGGGCGTCGGGCGAGTAGTGGTCGATGAGGAAATCCAGGTCGGCCAGGTAATCCGGAAACCAGTAATTGTCGGCATCGGGCGACTGGGTCAGTCCATAGCCGCGCCAGTCGGGCGCGATCACGTAATGATCCTGCCCAAACGCGTCCACCACGAACTGATAGGAGGCGGCTACGTCCATCCAGCCGTGAACCATCACCAGCGGCACCTTGCCCGGGCCCGGCTCGCCCCACAGCAGCACGTGGTACTTGAGATTGCGGATCGGGACAAACTCGCTGCGGGAAGTTCTCTTGGCTTGGTACATTGCCGGGAATCATAAGGAGGCACGCTCATGGGCGTCAGTCAAAGCAGGGACAACTACGCGCGCATGCACGCCGGCTTTGGATGGCAGGTGCCGGAGATTTTCAACATCGCGCAGGTGTGCTGCACCCGCTGGGCGCAGCGGCCGGACGCGGACCAGCGGACGGCGATCCGCGCCCACGGCGCCGGGGCCGGCGAGCAAGCCCTGTCCTATCTCGAGCTGCAGCGGCGGGCCAACGCGCTGAGCCATCTGCTGGCGCGGTTGGGCGTGCGACGCGGCGACCGGGTCGCGATCGTCATGCCGCAGCGCTTCGAAACGGCGATTGCCTACATGGCGGTGTTCCAGATGGGTGCCGTGGCGATGCCATTGTCCATGCTGTTCGGACCCGACGCCCTCGAATACCGCTTGCGGGACAGTGACGCCGCGGTCGCCGTGTGCGACGAAAGCTCGATTGCCAACCTGCTGGCCGTTCGCGCCGCTTGCCCCGCCTTGCGCACCCTGATCGGTGTCGGCGCGGCCGCTTCGCAGACCGACTGTGGCTACGAGGGCGCGATGGCCCAAGAGCCGACAAGTTTCACTCCGGTGCGGACCCAGGCCGATGAGGGCGCCGTGCTGATCTATACCAGCGGCACCACCGGCCCGCCCAAGGGCGCCTTCATCCCGCACCGCGCGCTGCTCGGCAACCTGCCCGGCTTCGTGTGCAGCCAGAACTGGTTCGGCTTTCCGACCGGCGCTGGCACGACAACTCCCTCCCCCGCGCGGGGGAGGACTGGGGTGGGGGCGGGCGCAGACGGGGCAAGGACCAGCGCTGGCGACCAAAACACGACAGTGTTTTGGTCACCGGCGGACTGGGCCTGGACGGGCGGCTTGATGGACGCGCTGTTGCCCACGCTGTACTTCGGCCGGCCGATCGTCGCGTACAACGGCCGCTTCAGCCCGGACCTGGCGTTGACGCTGATGCAGGAACATGGCGTCACGCACACCTTCCTGTTCCCGACGGCACTCAAGGCCATGATGAAGGCCTTCCCGGAGCCGGCCAGGCACTTCACGCTCAAGCTGCAAGCCATCATGAGCGCCGGCGAGGCCGTGGGCGACGCGGTGTTCGCTTACTGCCGCGACCACCTGGGCGTGACCGTGAACGAGATGTTCGGCCAGACCGAGATCAACTACGTGGTTGGCAACTGCAGCATGAACGGCCGCACGGACGGCGGCATTGGATGGCCCGCCAGGCCCGGCAGCATGGGACGTCCTTACCCGGGGCACCGGGTTGCGGTCCTGGATGACGAAGGCAACGAATGCTCGCTGGGCGTACCCGGCGACGTGGCGGTGAACCGCTACGACATCCATGGCGACCCGGACCCGATCTTTTTTCTCGGCTACTGGAAGAACGACACCGCCACACGCAACAAGTACACCGGCGACTGGTGCCGCACCGGCGACCTGGCCACGCGAGACAAGGACGGCTATCTCTGGTACCAGGGCCGGGCCGACGACGTGTTCAAGGCGGCCGGCTACCGCATCGGCCCGAGCGAGATCGAGAACTGCCTGGTCAAGCACCCGGCCGTGATCAACGCGGCGGTGGTTCCGAAGCCCGACCGCGAGCGCGGCGCCCTGGTGAAGGCTTTCGTGGTGCTGGCGCCCGACTTCGCCGCGGCGCGCGCGCAGTGCGGGCCCCAGCCGGCGGACTTCGACGCGCAGCTCGTGGCCCAGTTGCAATCGCACGTCAAGGACAAGCTCGCTTTCTATGAATACCCCAAGGAGATCGAGTTCATCGACGCCTTGCCGATGACGACCACGGGCAAGGTCCAGCGGCGTGTGCTGCGGTTGCGCGAGGAGGAGAGGGCCAGGGCGTCCGCTGGCGAGGTTTGAACAAAAATGGCAAAGAAGGATCACGTCAGCGAAACCCCGGCCACCGCCTTCTTGAAGGCGAACCAGGTGGCTTTTACCGAGCACCCCTACGAATACCTGGAGCACGGCGGCGCGCAGCACAGCGCGCAGGTGCTGGGCTTCGATCCGTTCATGGTGGTCAAGACACTGGTCATGGAAGACGAAAAGGGCAAACCGCTGATCGTGCTGATGCACGGCAACCGCACGGTGTCGACCAAGAACCTGGCCCGCCAGATCGGGGCCAAGTCGGTCGAGCCCTGCAAGCCAGAGGTCGCCAATCGCCACAGCGGCTACCTCGTTGGCGGCACGTCTCCTTTCGGCACGCGCAAGGCGATGCCCGTGTACATCGAGGAATCGATTCTTGCGCTGGCCAGGATCTTGATCAACGGCGGCCGGCGCGGCTATCTGGTCGGCATCGACCCACAGGTGTGCCGGCGGCTGCTCGGCGCGAAGCCGGTGAATTGCGCGCTGGCAGAATAGGGGCAACCTGCGGAGGCACGCTTGCAATTGCTCTATACCCTGGCAGCCGCGGTCGCGGCCTATCTGATCGGCTCGCTGTCGTTTGCCGTGATCGTCAGCCGCGTGATGGGCCTGAAGGACCCGCGCACGTTCGGCAGCGGGAACCCGGGCGCCACCAACGTGCTGCGCACCGGCAACAAGGCTGCGGCCGCCGTCACGCTGTTGCTCGATGCGGTGAAAGGCCTGGTGCCGGTGCTGCTGGTGAAGTGGTTCGGCAAGCCCTACGGCCTGGGCGACGGCACCATCGCCCTGGTGGGCCTGGCGGCTTTCCTGGGCCACCTGTGGCCCGTGTTCTTCCGGTTCCGCGGCGGCAAAGGCGTGGCAACTTTCATCGGTGTGGTCTTCGGCATCGACCTGGTTCTGGGCATTGCCACCGCCGCGACCTGGCTGATCATCGCGTTCTTCTTCCGCTATTCGTCGCTGGCGTCGCTGGTCTCGGCCGCGTTCGCGCTGGGCTACTACCTGCTGGGCGACCGCGTCCAGTGGTACGCGGACACCCGCATCGCCCTCGCCCTGTTCGCGATGGCCATGCTGCTGGCGTACCGGCACCGCGAGAACATCAACCGGCTGCTGCAGGGCAAGGAATCGCGGCTGGGGGCCAAGAAAGCGTAGCCTCGCGCAATGCGGGTTTTCCGCGCAGCGATGCCGCCGCCCGGCCTGCGGCGAGCGGCAGGATCGCGCCGTGGCGCCGTCAAAGCACGAAGTCAGTCTGCGCGATGCTCGTGATTCCCGTGAGGGTGATCATGAACTCGGCAGTTGTCACGTTGCCATCGGTGTCCGCCAGGACAACGACGTTGCCTCCCGACGTGAACCACGTGACGCTGTTCGCCTGGACCGTCGC
>DATMBW010000360.1:0-2310 GCA_035559095.1 Ramlibacter sp. | reverse complement strand
GGCATGGCCAGGTTCGCGAGGAACGGCGCCTCGGGCTTGTCCAGCGTGATCTTGACCGTGTAGTCGTCCACCTTGGCCACCGACTTGAGCAGCTTGGGCAGGCCCATGTCGTTGAAGTAGGAGTGGTTGCTGCTGGTGACCTTGTAGAAGGGATTGGCTTCCTTCCACTGGCGGTCGAACCCGAAGATCACGTCGTCGGCGTTGAAATCGCGCGTCGGCTTGAACGCGCGGTGGCCGTGCCACTTCACGCCCTTGCGCAGGTGGAACGTGTAGGTCTTGCCGTCGGCGGAGATGTCCCAGCGCTCGGCCAGGCCCGGCACCACTTTCGTGCCGCCGCGCTCGAATTCGACGATGCGGTTGTAGATCGGCTCGTTGCCGTCGAACGAGGTGCCGGTCGTGTTGACGCCCGGGTAGAAGTTTTCCGGACTGCCTTCGGAGCAGAACACCAGGGTTTTGGCGCCGGCGCCTCCCGCGGCGGCCAATGCCAATGCGGCAATCGCAAAGTGCTTGGGGAAACGTGACAGGTTCATAACACAACTCCTTCTTGAGTGGGATTCGGCGTCAGCCGGTGAGAGAAACATTATCGGCAGACGCCGCTGCGGGAAAACCCGATTCGAGGAACTGTCGAGCAAAGTGACAGGCACTCAGCCGTCCGTCGACCGTCTGCGGCAGCGGCCGCTCGGCGCGGCAGCGCTCAACCGCGTAGGGACACCGGCTGGAGAACACGCAGCCGCTGGGCGGGTTCAGGGGCGTCGGCAGTTCGCCCTTGAGCACGATGCGCTGAACGTTGCGCCCGCCCACGCCTGGTGTCGACGCGAGCAGGGCCTGGGTGTACGGGTGCGAGGGACGCTCGAAGATGTTCGCCTTGGGTCCCTGCTCCATCACATGACCCAGGTACATCACGAGCACCTCGTGCGCGATGTATTTCACGACGGCGAGGTCGTGCGAGATGAACAGGTAGGCCAGCTTGAACTCGTCCTGCAGATCCGACAGCAGGTTCAGCACCTGGGCCTGGATCGACACGTCCAGGGCGGAAACCGGCTCGTCGGCCACCACCAGTTTGGGATTGAGCATCAGCGCGCGGGCGATCGCGATGCGCTGGCGCTGGCCGCCCGAGAACATGTGCGGGTACCGGTTGGCGTATTCGGGCCGCAACCCCACCTGCGCCAGCATGGCCAGCGCCCGCTCGCTGCGCTCGGCCTTGCCCAGCGAGGTGTTGATGGCGAGCGGGTCTTCCAGCACGGCGCTGATCTTCTTGCGCGGATTGAGCGAGCCGTAAGGATTCTGGAACACCAGTTGCACGGCCTGGCGCAGGCGCCGCCGGTCGGCCGGCGGCGTCGCCACCGCATCGGCCCCGTCGAGCATGAGCGTGCCTGCGGTCGGCTTTTCGATTAGCGACACCATGCGCGCGAGGGTCGACTTGCCGCAGCCGGATTCGCCGACCACCGCCAGCGTCTTGCCCGCTTCGATGGCGAACGACACGCCGCCCACGGCCTGCAAGTGCGCGGGTTCGCGGAACATGCCGCGCCGGATCCGGTAGACCTGGCGCAGGTCCTTGGCTTCGACGACGACGGTCATACTGCGACCTCCTCGGCGCCCAAGGTCAGCTGCGGACCGGGGCGTCGGTCGCGCGCAGCATTCGCGCTGGTCGATCCCCGCACGCGGGGATTCGGCGCAGCGGCAGAGCCTGCGCAGCTGCTCAGCGGAGCCGAATCGTTGCAGCGCCTCCACTGCGCACGTACCGAGGCGCCACGTTCCGGCGCTGCCCCGCCCTTCGCGCTCATACTGCGACCTCGATCGGCACCGGCCGGTCCCGCTCGATCGCGGCCAGCCGGTGCGTATCCCCCAAGGGGTAATGGCAGCGCACTTGCCCGTCCTGCCAGGCGCGCAGCTCCGGCCGCACGCTCATCGAATGCTGCGTCGCGTAGGCACAGCGCGGCGCGAAAAGGCAACCCGCCGGCCGGTCGAACACGCCGGGCACCACGCCCGCGATCGTCGCGAGCCGGTGCCCCGCCGGCCCACGCTCGGGCAGCGCGGCCAGAAGCGCCTCGGTGTAGGGATGCTGCGGATCGGCGAACAGCTGCGCCACCCGCCTTTCCTCCATCACCTGCCCGGCGTACATCACCGCCACGCGCTGCGCCATTTCGCTGACCACGCCCATGTTGTGGGTGATCAGCACCAGCGCCATGCCGCGCTCCTTCTGCAGGTTGCGCAGCAGGTCCAGGATCTGCGCCTGGATGGTCACGTCCAATGCCGTGGTGGGCTCGTCGGCGATCAGCAGGCGCGGATTGCAGGAAATGGCCATCGCGA
>DATMBW010000359.1:0-3936 GCA_035559095.1 Ramlibacter sp. | reverse complement strand
GCGCGCCTACATCGTCTACCGCGAACGGCATGCGACCTTGCGCAAGGACCGGCAGACGCTGGTCAACGTGGAGTCGTCGGTCAACGAGTACCTTTCGCGCTCCGACTGGCGCGTCAACGCCAACGCCAACCAGGGCTATTCGCTCGGGGGGCTGGTGCTCAACGTGGCCGGCAAGGTCACTGCCAACTACTGGCTGTCGCACGTCTACACGCCCGAAATCGGCGAGGCGCATCGCGCGGGCGACGTGCACATCCATGACCTCGACATGCTCAGCGGCTACTGCGCCGGCTGGTCGCTGCGCACGCTGCTGCACGAGGGCCTGAACGGCGTACCCGGCAAGGTCGAGGCCGGGCCGCCGCGGCACATGTCGTCGGCCGTGGGGCAGATCGTCAACTTCCTGGGCACGCTGCAGAACGAATGGGCCGGCGCGCAGGCGTTCTCGTCGTTCGACACCTACATGGCTCCCTTCGTGCGCAACGACGCGATGGATTACGCCGCCGTGCGCCAGTGCGTCCAGGAGCTGGTCTACAACCTCAACGTGCCTTCGCGCTGGGGCACGCAAACGCCTTTCACCAATCTCACGTTCGACTGGGTGTGCCCGGAAGACCTGCGCGAACAGGTGCCGGTGATCGCCGGGGAGGAAATGCCGTTCTGCTACGGCGAGCTGCAGGCCGAGATGGACCTGATCAACCGGGCCTACATCGACGTCATGACGGCCGGCGACGCCAAGGGCCGCGTTTTCACCTTTCCCATCCCCACGTACAACATCACCAAGGACTTCCCGTGGGAATCGGACAACGCGCGGCTGTTGTTCGAGATGACGGCGAAGTACGGCCTGCCGTATTTCCAGAACTTCGTCAATTCCGAACTGCAGCCCAACATGGTCCGGTCCATGTGCTGCCGCCTGCAGCTCGACCTGCGCGAATTGCTCAAACGCGGCAACGGCCTGTTCGGCAGCGCGGAGCAGACGGGCAGCGTCGGCGTGGTCACCGTCAACTGCGCGCGCCTGGGCTATCTGCACCGCGGCGACGAGGCCGGCTTGCTGGCCGCGCTCGATCGCCTGCTCGAACTGGGCAAGCAGAGCCTGGAAACCAAGCGCAAGCTGATCCAGCGGCTGATGGACCAGGGCCTGTTCCCGTACACCAAGCGCTACTTGGGCACGCTGCGCAACCATTTCTCCACCCTGGGCGTGAACGGCATCAACGAGATGGTGCGCAACTTCACGGCGGACGCCCACGACATCACGAGCGACTGGGGCAACGCATTCGCGGTGCGCTTTCTGGACCACGTGCGCGAGCGCATCGTGGCGTTCCAGGAAGAAACCGGCCACCTCTACAACCTGGAGGCCACGCCCGCCGAAGGCACCACCTACCGTTTCGCCAAGGAAGACAGGAAGCGCTGGCCCGGCATCCTGCAGGCGGGCAGCACGGACCAGCCCTACTACACCAACTCGTCGCAACTGCCCGTGGGATTTACCGACGATCCCTTCGAGGCCCTGGCGCGCCAGGAAGTGCTGCAGTCCAAGTACACCGGCGGCACCGTGCTGCACCTGTACATGGGCGAGCGCCTGTCCAGCGGCGATGCGTGCCGCGCGTTGGTGCAGCGCGCTCTCACGCGTTTTCGCCTGCCTTACATCACCGTCACGCCCACGTTTTCGATCTGCCCGACGCACGGGTACCTGGCCGGCGAGCACCGCTTCTGTCCGGTGTGCGACGAGGAACGCCTGGCGCGCAAGAAACGCGAGGCCCTGGCCGCGTGACGTCCTTTTTTCAGCCCGAGTAGACACAACCATGAGCCGTTTTTCGACCGTCGAACACAAGACCGTATCCACCGCGCAAGCGCAAGCGCAAGTCATGTTGAGCGATGACGAGCGCCAGCCGTGCGAGGTGTGGACGCGCGTGATGGGTTACCACCGCCCGGTGGCCAGCTTCAACATCGGCAAGCAGGGCGAGCACAACGAGCGCTGCTTCTTTGCCCAGCCAAGCTGAGTCCCCGCCGCCGGCGGCCAGCCTGCGCATCGGCGGCCTCACGCCGCTGACCACCATCGACTTTCCCGGCCGGCTGGCCGCGGTGCTTTTTTGCCAGGGCTGCCCCTGGCGTTGCGGCTACTGCCACAACCCCGGACTGCTCGACGCCGCGGCGCCGGGCACGGTGCCGTGGGCGCAGGTACGCGCCTTTCTGCAGCAGCGCCGCGGCCTGCTCGACGGGGTGGTGTTCTCAGGCGGCGAGCCGACGCTGCAGTCCGCGCTGCCCGCCGCGCTCGCCGAGGTGCGCGCGCTGGGGTTCGAGACGGCGCTGCACACCGGCGGCATGTACCCGCAGCGCCTGGCCGCACTGCTGCCGCACCTGAATTGGGTAGGTCTGGACATCAAGGGCCCCTGGCGGCGCATCGACGCCATCACGGGCTCGCGCGGCGGTGCGCGGCGCGTTCAGGCGTCGCTGGCGCAGCTGCTGGCCAGCGGCGTGGCCCATGAGTGCCGCACCACCTGGCATCCGGGCCTGTTCGGCGTTGACGAACTAAGGTTGCTGGCCAACGAGCTGGCCGCGCTGGGCGTGAAGCGCTGGGCCGTGCAGGAATGCCGCATGCCCGCCGGCGATCACGCCACGCTCGCGCCAGAGCACGCGCAGGCGCTCGCTGCGCCGTTCGAGCACTTCACGCTGCGACGCCCCTAAGAAAAACCAACTCCCGGACGCGAAGGGCGCGAAGGATTCGCGAAAGACGCGAAAGCGTACGGATGTTTGTATTTGGTTTTCGTCAACACCTAAGCCCCGAGCACCCGAAGCACCTCGGCCCCATACGCTTCCAGCTTCTTCGCGCCCATGCCGCTGATGCCCTGCAAATCCTCCAGCGTGCGCGGCGCCAGGGCCGCGATCGCCGCCAGCGTGGCGTCGTGAAAGATCACATAGGCCGGCAGGTTATGCGCGCGCGCCACCTCGCCGCGCCAGGCCTTGAGCGCCGCGAAGCGGGCCTGCCCGGCGTCGGTGAGGCCGGCGGCCACCGCGGGCGCGGCCTTGGCGGCGGCGCTGCGGCGGCGCGACGCTGCCGGCTGCGATACCGATTCGCGCAAGCGCACCGGCGTTTCGCCCTTGAGCACGCCGCGCGAGCCGTCGGTCAGCTTCAAGGTGTTGAAAGCCTGCCCATCCACAGCCAAAGCGCCGGTGGCGACCAGTTGGCGCAACACGCCGCGCAATTGCGTTTCGCTGAATTGCGCGCCGATGCCGAAGGTGCTCAGGCGCTCGTGGCCGAACTGCGCCACCTTTTCGGTCTTCTTGCCGCGCACGATGTCCATCACATGGCCGGCGCCGAAGCTGATGCCGCTTTGCTGCTGTACGCGGTAGATCGTGGACAGCAGCTTGCGCGCGGCGTCGGTGCCGTCCCATACGTCGGGAGGCGACAAGCAGTTGTCGCAATTCCCACAGGGCTGTGAGTCTTCGCCAAAATAACCCAACAGCCGCACCCGCCGGCAGTCGGTGGCCTCGGCCAGCGCCAGCAGCGCATCGAGCTTGCCGCGCATCACCTGCTTGAAGTCTTCCCCGGCCGGACTCTCGTCGATCATGCGGCGCTGGCTCACCACGTCCTGCAGGCCGTAGGCCATCCACGCCGTTGCCGGCAAGCCGTCCCGGCCGGCGCGCCCGGTTTCCTGGTAATAGCCCTCGATGTTCTTGGGCATGTCCAGGTGCGCCACGAAACGCACGTCGGGCTTGTCGATGCCCATGCCGAACGCGATGGTCGCCACCATCACGATGCCGTCCTCGCGCAGGAAGCGGTCCTGGTTGGCCTGCCGGACCGCGGAGTCCAGCCCGGCGTGATAAGGCAGCGCGCCGATGCCGTGCCTGCTCAGGCTCTCGGCGACCTCCTCCACCTTCTTGCGGGTCTGGCAGTAGACGATGCCGGCTTCGCCTTCATGATGGCTCTGGATGACGCGCAGCAGTTGC
>DATMBW010000358.1:0-4335 GCA_035559095.1 Ramlibacter sp. | reverse complement strand
GGTAACTTCGAGATGGTGACCGCTGATCGTCAAATTCATGAATAGCCTCCTGTTGCGGCTGGTTGAGAAGACCGTCCCCTACAAACCGGACGGCCGGCGAACCTGGATTTCTTCGAAGCTTGAATTCACTATGCCCGCGATGTCCCCGAAAAGCAATGACTTTCGCGCAGGCCGGCAGTCAAAGTGAAACCCTTTGTCGAGCTGATGGCCAAGGGCTTGAAATGCCTCGCTTCTTGTGCTCGCATCGCGCCCAAAAAAAGCGGCCCCTTTCCGGGGCCGCCTCCGCCACCATCGGTGGCGTCATGGCTCAGCGCAAGCGCCAAGCCGTGATCAGATGGGACGCACGGCCCCAGCCACGCGCGCACGGGTGGGCTTGGGCGCCCGGCCGCTCGAGGTTCGCGTGTTCGGTGCGTTCGCTCACCGGCTTGTCGCGCGGTGTATCCGTGAATTGGTTCGGGGACTTGGGTTCTGTGGTCATGATGTTGACTCAAGGGAAAAATGCCCGCGCGTCAGCTGCCGCTTTCGCTGGGTTTGCTTTTCTGACCGTCCTGGCCTGCCGGCCGGTTCGCATATCGGCTCGGGAACGGCCATGCATGACCCGTGCGGCCTTGCCTGGGTTCAAGTGTCGACTCCTTCGCCTGGCCTTCACTGCGGGTCGGGCTGAAGCTCATTCGGCTAGCGGTCGGATCGGACGCGAGCTGGATCATCGATAACTCCTTAGGCTTGCGGCTTGGTTGCAGGCCGCGAAGTTCAACTTCAATGTAGGGGCGACAGCTCAGCAGTCGTGTCGGACAGCTCTGTTGAGCTTTGTAGGACAAGTCCTGCCTCACGTGGGCGGGATGGACGGCGCGGGGCCCTGCTGAGCCCGCCCAGAATGGGTCCATGCCGTCGCCGCTTCTCTCCAACGGCCTCCAGCCCGGCGCGGTCACCATCGACGCCGGCGGCAACGACGGCGTATGGCGATCCGGTGTCCGCAGGGGCGCCGATGCCTGACCTGGGCGCGCTGTTCGCGTTCACCGTGAGCCCGGCGGAACTGGTACTGCGGGGCACGGCGATGTACTGGTTCCTGTTCCTGCTGCTTCGTTTCGTGTTGCGGCGCGACACGGGCTCGATCGGCGTGGCCGACATTCTGCTGCTGGTGCTGCTCGCCGACGCCGCCCAGAACGCGATGGCCGGAGGCTACGAATCGGTGAGCGACGGCTGCGTCCTGGTAGCGACGATCGCCGGGTGGAATTGGCTGCTGGACCTGCTGGCTTATCGATTTCCCGCGGTGCGCCGGCTGATCGAAGCCCAGCCGTTGCCGCTGGTGCGAAACGGCCGGCTGGTGCGCCGCAACCTGCGGCAGGAGATGATCACGGTGGACGAGCTCATGGCCAAGTTGCGCGAGAACGGCATCGATAGGTTGGACGACGTCAAGGCCGCCACCATGGAAAGCGACGGCGAGATCAGCGTCGTCAAGCACGAGGGCGAACCCCCATCGCGCCATCGCAACAGCGGGGACAAACCCGCCGGTTGACGCGGGTTGGCATTTGCACGCGCGGCGGCTTGCTCTACCATGGCCCCAGAGGAGAGCGCGGCGCGCCTGAGCCGCCACGCGGGAATGGCCAATGAGCCTTGATACCGTCATCTACTCGGGCCTGACGCGCCCGAGCCGGCCGACCCACGCCCTGGTGCTGATGGGCGGCGGCGCGCGCACGGCCTACCAGGTGGGCGTGCTGCAAGCGATGGCCGCGATGCTGGAGCTGCAAAGCGGGCGCGCAGCCGGCTTTCCGTTCCAGGTGCTGGTGGGCACTTCGGCCGGCGCTCTCAACGTGGCGTTCCTGGCCGGCGCCGCAACGCAGGGGCTGCAGTCCTTCGCCCTGCTGAGGCGGTTCTGGAACCGCCTGCGTTCGGACGATGTCTATGACCTGGACGTTTCGCGTTGGGTGCGCTTCAGCCGGGTGGTCGCCGCGCTCAGCCTGTGGCGCAACGCCAGCGGGCGCGGCGCCATCCTCAACACCATGCGGCTGGTGGACACGCTGCACCATGCGGTGTCGCTGCAGGGCATCGATGACGCTATCCAAGCCAAGGCCATCGATGCGGTCGCCGTGACGGCCTCCAGCTACACCACGGGAGTGCACTGGACGTTCTGCCATACGGCGCACGACCATCGCTACGAGGCCTGGAACCGGCCCGGTCGGCGCGCGGAATTCCAGCCGCTCACCATCGAGCACCTGATGGCCTCCAGCGCCATACCGTTTCTCTTTCCGGCCACTGCGCTGTGGGTGGACGGCCGGCGCGAGTTTTTCGGCGACGGCTCCATGCGCCAGATCTCCCCCTTGTCGCCGGCCATGCACCTGGGCGCACACAGGGTCCTGGTAGTCGGGGTGGGCCAGCCGCAGCGCTCCGGGCTGGTGGGCGGCTCGGCCGGAGGGCCCGCGGGCTACCCGACGCTGGGTGGCATCACCGGCCATGCCATGGCCAGCGTCTTCCACGACACGCTGCAGGCCGACGTGGAGCAGGCCCAGCGCGTGACCAGGACGCTGGAGCAGCTGCCGCGCGAGGTGGCGGCGGTGCTGCCCTATCGCAAGCTCGAAGTGCTGTCGGTCCAGCCCTCGCAGTCGCTGGATGCGCTGGCACAGGCCCATGCCGACGAATTGCCGCGCTCCGTCCGCCGTGCACTGGGCGGCCTCGGTGCGCTCAAGGGCGGCGGCGCGCTGGCCAGCTACCTGTTGTTCGAGCCGGGATTCGTGCAGGCGCTGATCGCCCTGGGTGAGCACGACGCCTATGCGCGCAAGGAAGAATTGCTGGCGTTCTTCGGCACGGTAACGGCATAATCGCCCGGTCGAAACTTTGGAGAACGCTCCTTGGAAACCTACCCTAGTCGGTAGCTTTCGAATCAATTTGAGGTGATCGCCGTGCGTGCCGGATCGCACCGTCACGGCCATCGTTGGACAGTCCCACCGTGCCCCGGCGCACGAGGTGGCGACGGTTCATTCCAATTATTCGAAAGCTGCTGTGCGTCACGCATTAACCGTCCGAATAATTGGAATCTGACCCCAATTTGATCAGCCATGCTCAACATCTTCACGCTTGCCAACGGCCGGCTCTTCCAGGAAGAGATCGAGTCGCTGGAGGAGCTCTCCAAATTCCAGCCGATCTGGGTCGACCTCGAGGCGCCCACGCTCGAAGAAAAGCGCTGGATCAAGCAGTATTTCGGCCTGTCCATTCCCGAGGACGCGATGGACGAGGACATCGAGGAGTCGGCGCGCTTCTATGAAGAGGACAACGGCGACCTGCACATCCGCAGTGACTTCCTGATCGCCGACGACGAGGAACCGCGCACGGTTCGAGTGGCGTTCATACTGAACCTGGTGAACGACACCCTCAAGAGCAAAGGCGTGCTGTTCTCGATCCACGACGAGGACGTGCCGGTGTTCCGGCTGCTGCGCCTGAGGGCGCGGCGCGCGCCGGGACTGATCGAGGATGCCAAGGAAGTGCTGCTGAAACTCTTCGACGCCGACGCGGAGTATTCGGCCGACACGCTCGAAGGCATCTACGACGAGCTGGAAAAAGTCAGCACCCAGGTGTTGGCCGGCGAGGTGACCGATGCCTTGGCCGGCGAGGTGCTGGGCGAAATCGCGCGCCAGGAAGACCTGAACGGGCGAATCCGCCGCAATGTGATGGACACGCGCCGCGCCGTGAGCTTCATGATGCGCAGCCGCATGCTGAGCGCCGGGCAGTTCGAGGAGGCTCGGCAGATCCTGCGCGACATCGAGTCGCTCGACAACCACACGGCCTTTCTCTTCGACAAGATCAACTTCCTGATGGACGCCACCGTTGGTTTCATCAACATCAACCAGAACAAGATCATCAAGATTTTTTCCGTGGCCAGCGTGGCGCTGCTGCCGCCGACCTTGATCGCGAGCATCTACGGCATGAACCTGAAATTTCCCGAACTCGAGCTGTTCGGATCTGTGGGCTACCCATACATCCTGGCGCTGATGGTCGCCAGCGCCATGGTGCCGATGTGGTATTTCCGCAAGCGGGGGTGGCTACGGTGACCCCCCGAAGCGCCTTCGGCGCCCAGTACAGCCGCCAGAGGCGGCTGCTCTTCGGGCCGTCCAAGCCTGCGCAGGCAGGCTTGGAGCCGCGGCCCTCAGCCCCCTCAAGGGGGCCGAGACCTGCGGCTCCAAACCGACCTGCGTCGGTTTGGACAGGTCGAGGAATGGCCGCGTCTCGCGGCCATGCGGCCTGCAAGGCCCACCATCGGCCCGGCAAAGCCGGTTCCGCGGTGGCCCGCGCAGCGCCATGGAGACTGAAATGAAGAGCTTGCATACCCCCTTCGTTCCCGCC
>DATMBW010000357.1:0-7663 GCA_035559095.1 Ramlibacter sp. | reverse complement strand
CGGCCCCCGATCCGGAAGCCTTGGAGAACCGCGGCGGACGTTGAGGCGGCCGGCGGCGCATACCGATCCTAAAAGCGCGCCCGCGGGAGTTGCCCGCGAATGGGATTAGCATACGTGCATCCCATGCGCCTTGGTGTCGCGCGCCGGACCGCCGCGAGCGACCCGCCGCCCGGGCCCTGCCAGGGGCGCGCACATGGGGCCGGAAGAATGACGGGGACTTGACGCAAATGATCGATGTGGCGCACTGGCTGCGGCTTGACTGGATGCTGGTCGTGGTGGGCGGGTGGCTCCTGATCGGCCTGGCAGGCGTGCTGGCCTTGCGCCGATTCACCTTCGTCTCGCGCGTGCTGTTTCCCGCCGGCGGCGCGTTCGGTCTGCTGCTGTTCGCTCTGGCGCTGGCCTCCGTGTTCGGCGGTGCGGAGGTGGCCGTGCTGCGCGTGGGCCTGCCGAACTTGCCGTTTCACCTGCGACTGGACAGCCTGTCGGCATTTTTCCTGATGGTGATCGGCGCGGTGTCGGCCGGCATTTCGACCTTCGCGGCCGGCTACTTCCGCCGGGCCGAGGGCACGCCGCCGGGCCTGCTGTGCCTGGAATACCACGTATTTCTCGCGAGCATGGCGCTGGTGGTCCTGGCCGACGATGCCTATGCCTTCATGGTGATGTGGGAGACGATGGCCCTGTCGTCGTACTTCCTGGTGACCGCGAACCATCGTGTGGCCGAAGTCCGCCGCGCCGGCTATCTGTACCTGACGATGGCGCATATCGGCGCCATCTCCATCCTGCTTTGCTTTGGCGTGTTGCAGGCCAACACCGGCGACTACACCTTCGCCAACATGCGCGCCCAGAGCCTGTCGCCGTTCTGGGCTTCCATCGGCTTCCTGCTGGCGCTGCTGGGGTTCGGGGCCAAGGCGGGCTTGGTGCCGCTGCATGTGTGGCTGCCCGAGGCGCACCCGGCCGCCCCCTCGCCGGTTTCGGCCCTGATGAGCGGCGTGATGCTCAAGACGGCCATCTATGGCCTGTTGCGCGTCTCGTTCGACCTCTTGCACACGCGGTTCTGGTGGTGGGGCGGGCTGTTGCTGGCGCTCGGGCTCGCCACGGCGCTGTTCGGCGTCGTGTTCGCGGCCGTGCAGGTGGACATGAAGCGGCTGCTCGCCTACTCCTCGATCGAAAACATCGGACTCGTGATCGCCGCGATCGGCCTGACGCTGATCTTCTCCGCCTACGGCATGAACGCCCTGGCGGCACTGGCGCTCACCGCCGCGCTCTATCACGTCGCGGGCCACGCATTCTTCAAGAGCCTGCTGTTCCTGTGCACCGGTTGCGTGCTGCATGCAACCGCCGAGCGCAGCCTCGGCAAGCTGGGAGGGCTGATCCGCTACATGCCCTGGGTGGCCTGGGTCACGCTGGTGGGTGTGCTGACCAGCGCCGGGTTGCCGCCCTTGGGCGGCTTCGTGTCCGAGTGGCTGCTGCTGCAAAGCTTCCTGTTCACGCCGGGCCTGCCCGACGCGCTGCTGAACATGCTGATCCCCGGGGCGGCCGCGCTGATCGCGCTGGTGGCGGCACTGGCCGGCTACACCATGGTGAAGTTCTTCGGGGTCATCTTCCTCGGGCAGCCGCGTGAGGAGAAACTGGCGCAGGCACACGACGCGGGCGCGTGGGAACGTATCGGCATGCTGTGGCTGGTGCTGGGCTGCGTGGCGCTCGGCCTGCTGCCCGTGCAGTTCATCCAGCTCATCGACCCGGTGACGCGGCAGCTGGTCGCGGCCGGCCTCGGCCCCACGGTGGGCGCCAACGGCTGGCTGCTCGCGCCCATCAGCGTCGAGCGGGCCAGCTACGGACCGGTGATTTTCCTGATCGGCGTGGCCGCCAGCTTTGCCCTTGCCTACCTCATGGTGCGCTGGTTCTACCACGGCCGGCTGCGCCGCTCGCCGGCATGGGATTGCGGCTTCGCTTGGCAGAACGCGCGCATGCAGGACACCGCGGAAGGCTTCGGCCAGCCGATCCGGCAGATCTTCGAACCCTTCTTCGTGATGCGGCGCGAGCTGCCCACGCCATTCGACGCCCGGCCGCGCTACCTCGTCGTGGTCGAGGACCACTTCTGGGGCTGGATCTACCTGCCTCTGGCAGCCGCCGCCACGCGAATCGCGCGCCTGGTGGGGCTGCTGCAGCAGGGGCGTATTTCCATCTACCTGCTTTACAGCTTCGTGACGCTGATCGCGATGCTGCTGCTGGTGAAAAGATGAGCATCTACGGCGTCATCTCCCAGGCCCTCGAAATCGTGGTGGCGCTCGCGCTGGCGCCGCTGCTGACCGGATGGGTCAACCAGTGGCGCGCCTGGCTGCAGAACAAATCAGCGCCCAGCCTGTGGCAGCCGTATCGCGTGCTGCACAAATTGTTCAACAAGGATTCGGTGGTGGCCGATCACGCTTCGCCGCTGTTTCGCGCCGTGCCCTACATCGTGTTCGGCTGCATGGCGCTGGCCTGCTCGATCGTCCCGATGCTTTCCACCGACCTGCCGCTCGCCCCGGCGGCGGACGCGATCGCGCTGGTTGGCCTGTTCGCGCTGGCCCGCGTGTTCATTTCACTGGCCGCCATGGACATCGGCACCTCCTTCGGCTCCATGGGGTCGCGCCGTGAAATGCTGATCGGCTTCCTGGCCGAGCCGGCGCTGCTGATGGTGCTGTTCTCCGCGTCGCTCATTTCCAAATCGACCTCGCTCACGACCATGGTGGAGACCCTGGCGCACCGGGAACTGGCGATCTATCCGGCCCTGGCGTTCGCGGGCGTGGCGTTCATCATGGTGTCGCTGGCCGAGAACGCGCGCGTGCCCGTGGACAACCCGGCGACGCACCTGGAACTGACCATGATCCACGAAGCACTGATCCTGGAGTACTCCGGCCGCCATCTCGCGCTGATCGAGTGGGCGGCCAGCCTGAAGCTGTTCGCGTATTCGTGCATCGGCCTGGCGCTGTTCTTCCCCTGGGGCGTGGCCGAGGCCCAGGCGCCGCTGGCTCTGTTGCTGGCATTGCCGGTGCTGCTGGGCAAGCTGGCGATCGGCGGTATCGGCATGGCCGTGCTGGAAACGCTGGCCGCCAAGATGCGCATCTTCCGCGTGCCCGAATTCCTGGCGGCGGCCTTCCTGCTGGCCATCATCGGCATGCTGGTCCACATCCTGCTCGCCACATGAGCGCGCTCCTGGCCCAGTTCGTCAACCTGCTCGGCGCGCTGCTGCTGATGCTGGCGTTCGCCATGATCGCGCAGCGGCGGATTCTGTCGCTGATCAACCTGTTCACCCTGCAGGGCCTGACCCTGGTGGTGTCCACGCTGGTGGTCGGCTACGTGACGGGCCAGCCGCACCTGTACCTGTCGGCGGCACTGACCTTCGTGCTGAAGGTCGTGCTGATTCCGGTGCTGCTGCACCGGATCATCGACCGGCTCAAGATCCGCTGGGACGTCGAGACACTGATCAACATCCCGACCACCATGCTGATCGGCATCCTGGTGGTGATCTTCGCCTTCAACCTGGCCACACCCATTGCACTGTTGTCCACTTCGCTGGCGCGAGGCACGCTGGGCATCGCGCTGGCCTGCGTGCTGTTGTCGTTCCTGATGATGATCACGCGCGCCAAGGCGGTGCCGCAGGTGATCGGCTTCCTGGCCATGGAGAACGGGCTGTTCTTCGCGGCCACCTCGGCCACCTACGGCATGCCCATGGTGGTGGAACTTGGAATCGCGCTGGACGTGCTGATCGGCGTGCTGATCCTGGGCGTGTTCATGTTCCAGATCCGCGAGCAATTCGACAGCCTGGACATCCGGCACCTGGAAAAGTTGAAGGACCAATAAATGGGCCCCCACGTTCACATTCGTTCTCTGCCCCCCGAGGGGGCTGAGTGCCGCGGCTCCGAGCCTGCCTGTGCAGGCTTGGACGGCACGAAGAGCAGCTGCGTCTCGCAGCGGGGCGGTCGGCAAGACTCAGCCTCCTTGAGGCGGCTCGGCGGTGGCTGAGATGGAAACGCTATTCGCGGTGTTGGGGATCCCGCTGGCCGGCGGCATTGTGCTGGCCTTGTGCGGGCACCGCGACGAGGCGCGCGACATCAACGTGGCGTTCAGCCTCGGCACGTTCATCGCCGCCTGCGTCCTCACGGCCACGATCGTCGCCGACGGCCCGAGGTTCGCCTGGGACGAGGAATTCTTCATCGATCCGCTGAACGTGTTCCTGGTGACGCTGACGGCGTTCGTCGGCCTCACCACGGCGATCTTTTCCCGGCCGTACATGCGCGTCGAGCGCGACCACGGCAAGATGACGCCGAATCGCATGCGCCTGTACCACAGCATGTACCAGCTGTTCAGCTTCACCATGCTGCTGGCGCTGACGACCAACAACATGGGCATCCTGTGGGTGGCGATGGAGGCGGCGACGCTCACCACCGTGCTGCTGGTCAGCGTTTACCGCACGGCGGCCAGCCTCGAGGCGGCGTGGAAATACTTCATCCTGTGCGGGGTCGGCATTGCCCAGGCCCTGTTCGGAACGGTGCTGCTGTACATGGCGGCCGAGAAAGTCCTGGGGCACGAGGGCGGCGCGCTGCTGTGGACGCACCTGAACGGCGTGAAGGCGCAGCTCGATCCCAACATCATGACGCTGGCCTTCGCCTTCCTGTTGATCGGGTACGGCACCAAGGTCGGGCTCGTGCCGCTGCACAACTGGCTGCCCGACGCGCACGCCGAGGGGCCGACGCCGGTGTCGGCGGTGCTGTCCGGGCTGCTGCTGAACGTGGCCCTCTATGCGGTATTGCGCTGCAAGGTGCTGAGCGACGGCGCGCTGCAAAGCCACCTGGCCGGCAACCTGATGATGGGCTTCGGCCTGGTTTCGGTGGTGGCTTCGGCCTTCCTGCTGATCCGCCAGAAAGATGTGAAACGGATGTTCGCCTACTCGTCGATCGAGCACATGGGACTCATGACCTTCGCCTTCGGCATGGGCGGCCCGATCGCGAGCTTCGCCGGCCTGCTGCACATGACGGTGCATTCGCTGGTCAAATCCGCGATCTTCTTTGCGGTGGGCCATGCCGCGCAAAAGGCCGGGACGCAATTGATGGACGAAATCCGCGGGCTGATCAAGGTCAGCCCCACAGTCGCATGGGGCCTGATGCTGGGATCGTTGGCGATTCTGGGCATGCCGCCCTTCGGTGTCTTTGCCAGCGAGTTTCTGATCGTCACCACAGCCATGCGCGAACAGCCGTGGGCGACGCCCTTCCTGCTGATAGCGCTCGGCGTTGCCTTTGCCACGGTGTTCAGCCGGGTCCAACCGATGGTGTTCGGCGAGACGACGGTCAAGCCCCTGCCGCACCCGCCGGCCCTGATACCGGTGTTTCTGCACCTGGGGCTGGCCCTGATGCTGGGCCTGTACATTCCGCCCTACCTGGACATGTGGTACCAGCAGGCAGCACGAATGCTGGGAAATTGAAGTGATTGCGGATCTGAACCTTCAGTTGGAACGCTTGCCGGCGCCGCTGCCGATGTGGCGTGCCCGGGTGGACGCGCTGCAATGGGTGATGGCGGCACGCACGGTGGCGCAGGCGGGCGGCCGGCTGCTGTCGCTCTGGGGCAGTGACCGTTCGGACGGCCAGGGCCCGGCATTGGCCGTCTCGGCAGCGTATGCGGTCAAGGAGGGGCTGGTCTGGCTCGACCTGGCACTGGGCGAGGGGCTGGCGGCCTTTCCCGACCTCACCGATATCTTCCCGTTCGCCGCGCGCATGCAGCGCGCCGCGGCCGACCTGGTGGGCGTCCAAGCCCAGGGGGTTGAAGACACGCGCCCCTGGCTGAACCACGGCGCATGGCCGCAAGGCTATCACCCGCTGCGCCAGGACGGGCGCGCGGGAGACCCGCAACCGGTCGAGGACTATCCGTTCGTCCGGGTCGAGGGCGATGGCGTGCACGAGATCGCCGTCGGGCCGGTGCACGCGGGCATCATCGAGCCGGGCCATTTCCGCTTCTCGGTGGTTGGCGAGAAAGTGTTGCGGCTGGAACAGCGCCTGGGCTACACGCACAAGGGCATCGAGCAACGGTTCACGCGGCTGGCCCCGCTCGAAGGCCACAAGCTCGCGGGTCGCGTCTCGGGCGACTCCACCGTGGCGTTTGCGTGGGCTTATTGCATGGCGCTCGAATCCGCGTCGGGCTGCGACGTGCCGGAACGCGCGCAATGGCTGCGCGCCCTGCTGCTGGAACGCGAGCGCGTGGCCAACCACCTGGGCGACCTCGGTGCGTTGGGCAACGACGCGGCGCTGGGGTTCGGCCTGGCCCAGTTCTCCCGCCTGCGTGAAGACTGGTTGCGCCTGTCGCACGAGGCCTTCGGCCACCGGCTGACCATGGACTGTGTCGTGCCCGGCGGCGTCGCGGCCAACCTCGACGAGGCCATGCGCGGACGCCTGCAGCGTCAATGCGATGCCATCGAGGCCGAGGTGCGCGCCATGGAGGCCATCTACGAGTCGCACGCGGGGTTGCAGGACCGCTTTGCCACCACCGGCATCGTTGCGCCCCAACTGGCGGCGCGACTGGGCTTGACCGGTATGGCCGGACGCGCCAGCGGGCAGCTTGCGGATCTGCGCTGCGACCTGCCCTGGCCGCCTTACGACCGGCTGGGAGTCCAGCTGGCCGGTCACCAGAATGGCGACGTGGCCGCGCGCGTGGCGGTGCGGTTCCTGGAAACTTTCGAGTCGCTGCGCCTGATCCGCGAGCTGTGCGACCGGCTGCCACGGGGTGCGCCGATCGCCGCTGTCCGGCTGCCGCGGCAGGCCGCCGTGGGTGCGGGCTGGGTCGAAGGCTGGCGCGGCGAGGTGTTCGTCGCGCTGGAACTGGGAGACGACAGCCGCATCCAGCGCTGTCATTGCCACGATCCGTCCTGGCAGAACTGGCCCGTGCTCGAACATGCCGTGATCGGCAACATCGTGCCGGACTTCCCGCTGATCAACAAATCCTTCAACCTGAGTTATTCAGGGCACGACCTCTAGCATGTGGAAGATAGTCCGACAGATCGCACGCGCCGGCATCCGCACCGAGGCGGCGCCGTTCACCACCGGGGAGGAACCGCAGGCGGCCGTCGAGCGCATCCACAGGGACATCCTCGATATTCTCGGCCAGGCCCTGGCCATCCGCCAGGTCGATGCGGGCTCGTGCAACGGCTGCGAGCTGGAGATACACGCGCTCAACAATCCCTACTACAACCTCGAGGGGCTGGGCATCCGGTTCGTTGCCAGCCCGCGCCATGCCGACATGTTGCTGGTGACCGGACCGGTTTCGCGCAACATGGAAGTGGCGTTGCGTCGCACCTACGAGGCGACCCCGGAGCCGCGCCTGGTGGTCGCGGTGGGCGATTGCGCCTGCACCGGCGGCATATTCGGCGAGAGCTACGCAACCTGCGGTGCGGTGTCCAGGGTGCTGCCGGTGGACGTCGTGGTGCCGGGCTGCCCGCCGCCCCCGCTCGAGATCCTGCGCGGGATCCTCAGCGCGGTTCGCCGCCGCCGCTAGGCGTGACCGCATCCGCGGCCGCGCCGACCGCTGCGCCGGTCAGCTTCACGGCACCCACCGCCGCATCGACCGCGAGTCCGGCCCCGGTAGCTGCGAGCCCGACCGCCGCCCCCGCAACGGTGACCACGGCGCAGCCGGTCAG
>DATMBW010000356.1:0-2700 GCA_035559095.1 Ramlibacter sp. | reverse complement strand
ACGATGGCATCGGCGCCGGACTGCTTGATCTTGGCGATGTAGGGCGCGAAGTCCTTCACCTGGCCGAGCGGGTGCAGGTCCTCGCCGGCGATCTTCACGTCGGGGCGCTTGCGCGCGATCGCGTCCTTGAAGTACTTGTTGACCTGCACGCCATGCGCGTAGTTCTGGTTGATCAGGTAGACCTTGCTGACCTTGGGCTGGTCCTTCATGAACGAGGTCAGCGCCTCCATCTTCATCGAGGTGTCGGCGTCCAGGCGGAAATGCCAGAAATCGCATTTCTCATTGGTCAGCGCCGGATCCACGGCGGCGTAGTTCAGGTAGACCACTTCCTTGCCCGGGTTGCGCTCGTTGTGCTTGGCCACCGCCTCCAGAATCGCGGTCGCGGCGCCCGAGCCGTTGCCCTGCGTCACATAGCGAAAGCCCTGGTCGATTGCCGCCTTGAGCGTGTTCAGGCTTTCCTGGGGCGAGCCCTTGTTGTCGAAGCCCACAATTTCGAACTTCACGCCGGCGGGATTCTTGGGACCTGCCAGGCGTTCGGCAGCGAACTGCAAGCTCTTGAGCTGGTTCTGCCCCACGTTGGCGAACGGACCCGACAGCGGATCCATGAAGGCGATGCGCACGGTTTGGCCCGTAAGGGCGCCGGCCGCCACCGCTGCCGCGGCAGGTGCCGCCTTGGCTGCGGGCGCAGCCGGTTTCTCGGCGGCCGCGGCAGCCGGTTTGGCGGCCGGCGCAGGCTTGGCCGGGGTCGGCTGCTGGGCAAACAGCGGACCGGCACATGCCAGGATCGCGGCGATGGCAACACATTTCACGGCAAATTTCATGGTGTTCTCCTTGTGAATCGATCTGCGCGCAGCGTACCGTTTTTGTGCACTGCAACGCTCAGGGAATGCCCCTAAAGCTGTCCGTTTCTATCACCGATGTGACAGTGCTGCTGCCGTCGCGGGTTCTGCAATGCAAACCGGCGCGCGGCGTTGCAACGCCAGCCATCACGACGTGGGCAATTTGTAGTCCTTGAGTATTTCGCGCAGCCGGGTCTTGAGCATCTTGCCGGTGGCGCCCAACGGGATGGAGTCGACGAACACGATGTCGTCGGGGACCTGCCATTTCGCCGTCTTGCCCTCGTAGAACTTCAGCAGCTCTTCCTTGGTGACTTCGGCCCCGGGCTTCTTGACCACCGCCAGCACGGGCCGTTCGTCCCATTTCGGGTGCTTCATGCCGATGCAGGCCGCCATCGCCACCGCCGGGTGCGCCACCGCGATGTTCTCGATGTCGATCGTGCTGATCCATTCGCCGCCGGACTTGATCACGTCCTTGCTGCGGTCGGTGATCTGCATGTAGCCGTCCGCGTCGATCGTCGCCACGTCTCCGGTGGGAAACCAGCCCACGCCCTGTTCGTCGGGCACCAGCGGATCGCCGCCTTCGTCCTTGAAGTACTCGCGCACGACCCAGGGACCCTTCACATACAGGTCACCCGGCGTCTTGCCGTCCCAGGGCAATTCCCTGCCGCCCTCGCCCACGGTCTTCATGTCGACGCCGAAGATCGCGCGGCCCTGCTTCAGCCGGATCTTCATCTGCTCGCCGGCCGGCAGCGAAAGGTGCTTGTTCTTCAAGGTGCACAGCGTGCCCAGCGGGCTCATCTCGGTCATGCCCCAGGCGTGCAGCACTTCGACGCCATAGTCTTCGCGGAAAGCGTCGATCATCGCCGGCGGGCAGGCCGAGCCGCCGATCACCGTACGCGTCAAGGTCGAGAACCGCAGCTTGTTGGGTTTCATGTGGCCCAGCAGCATCTGCCAGACGGTGGGCACGCCGGCGGCGTAGTTGACCTTCTCGGCTTCGATCAGCTCATAGACCGATTTGCCGTCCAGTGCCGGCCCCGGAAACACCAGCTTGGCGCCCACCAGTGCCGCCGAGTACGGAATGCCCCAGGCGTTGACGTGGAACATCGGCACCACCGGCAGCACCGAGTCGCGCGCCGAAAGGCACATCACGTCGGGCAAGGCCGCGGCATAGGCGTGCAGGATGGTGGAGCGATGGCTGTATAGCGCTGCCTTCGGATGGCCCGTGGTGCCGCTGGTGTAGCACATGCTGGAGGCGGAGTTTTCGTCGAAGCTGGGCCATTGATACGCGCTGGGCTGGCCGCCGATCCACGCCTCGTAACTCACCAGGTTGGGGATGCCGCTATCAGCGGGCAGCTTGTCGGCCTCACACAGGGCCACGTACTGGCGAATGCCCGGGCAGCGCCCGTGAACGGCTTGCACCAGGGGCAGGAAGGTCATGTCGAAGCACAGCACCTGGTCTTCCGCGTGGTTGGCGATCCAGGCGATCTGGTCGGGGTGCAGCCGCGGATTGATGGTGTGAAGCACCCGGCCCGAGCCGCTGACGCCGAAGTAGATCTCCAGATGGCGGTAGCCGTTCCAGGCCAGCGTCGCCACACGGTCGGAAAACAGCAGGTTCATGCCGTCCAGGGCATTGGCCACCTGGCGGGCCCGGCTGGCCACCTGGCTCCAGCTGTATCGATGGATGTCCCCCTCGACCCGCCGCGAGACGATTTCCACGTCACCGTGATGGCGTTCGGCGAAGTCGATCAAGGACGAGATCAGGAGCGGTTGGCTTTGCATCAAACCCAGCATGGGTTCTCCTTGAGGCATTTGTTGTGAGATCCTTATCGTAGTGCTTGCGGGTTGGGATGGGTAGCCTGGG
>DATMBW010000355.1:0-8933 GCA_035559095.1 Ramlibacter sp. | reverse complement strand
CTTTCGCGTTCGTAGATCGCGGTGTCGACGAAGCCCGCATCCTTGAACCAGACCTTGCGCGAGGGTTTGGCGGCCTGCGCCAGCGTGGTTTCGCGCTTGAGCTGCGGCAGGTTCGGTTTTGGCAGGTCGCCGCGCGCGATGACGCGCAGATTGACCAGCTCCACCGGCGCATAGCCGGGCGGCAGGGTGTAGCCGTAGGCGGCCTGCATCGCGGTCATGAAGCGTTCGGTGATTGCCGCCAGGCTCTGGATCGGCTCGGAGCCGACTTCGACGGTGAAGAAGCGCGCCTGGCTGAAGTACTTGACGTCAACGTAGCGCTCGATCCGGATCTGGTCGGGCCGCATGCCCTCTTGAGTGAGCGTCTGCACGCCCTTGGTGACCAGCAGATCGAAGTCGGCGTTGAGCTTCTTGAAATCCAGTTCGGCCTCGATCTTGTGCAACGGCGTCGTGAATTCGTGCTTGACGTCGACCCGGATCGCGCCGAACGCGGACGCGTAACCCGGCAGCGGCGGCACGATCACCTTGGCGGCGCCGATCTCGCGGGCGAGGTCGCAGGCGTACATCGCACCGCCGCCGCCGTACGGCACGATCGCGAAGTCGCGCGGGTCCCAGCCCCGGGAGACGGTCTGCAACCGCATCGCCATCATCAGGTTCGTCATGGCCATCATGTACATGTTGGCCGCCGAAGTCGGCGCGTCCCAGCCGTAATGGTCGCCGATCTTCTCCTTCAGCGCCTTGTGCGACAGCGCGCCATCGACCTTGATTTCGCCGCCCAGGTAATACGCGGGGTCGATGCGCCCGAGCACGATCTGGGTGTCGGTGTTGGTCGGCTCGGTGCCGCCGGCGCCGTAGCAGGCCGGCCCCGGGACCGCGCCCATGCTCTGCGGGCCGACGTTGAGCATGCCGCCCTTGTCCACCCAGCCGATCGAGCCGCCGCCGGCGCCGATATAGATGGTATCCACCGATGGCAGGCAGCACGGCACGTTCCACAGGATCTTCCACTCGTGGGTGATCGCGGGCTTGCCCTTGTAGATGATCGAGACATTGTTGGTGGTGCCGCCGGTCTCGAACGCGATCACATTCTCGAAGCCGGCCAGCGAGCCGATGTAACCTGCCAGTCCCACGGCGCCCGACACCGGCGAGGAGTGGAAAGTCTTGGCCGGAAATTTCACCGCCTCGTCCATGCCGATCACGCCGCCGCCGGAGGTGGTCACCAGGATCGAGCCGGAATAGTTCCAGTCCTCCTTGAGCCGCCGCGAAAGCCCGCCCAGGTAGTTCTTGAGGATGGGCGAGATGTACGCGTTGAGCACCGTCGTGCAGGTGCGCTCGAATTCGAGCATCTGCGGCAGCACCTCATGCGACAGCGTGACGTCCAGCCCCGGCAGTTCCTCATGCAGGATCTCGCGCGTGCGCAGTTCGTGCGCCGGGTTCATGAACGAGTCCATGTAGACCACGGCCACCGATTCGATGCCGCGCTTGCCGATCTTGCGAGCCGCGGCCCGGACTTCCGCCTCCACCAGCGGGGTCACGACCTCGCCGTAGGGACTGATGCGCTCGCGGATCGTCAGCACGTTGCGGCGCGGGATGATGAGCTCGGGCGGGTCCCAGTCGAGTTCGAACGCGGAAATGCGCTCGGCGCGGCCGCCGCCGAGCACATCGCGGAAGCCCTCGGTCGTGATAAGTGCGGTCTTGACACCCTTGCGCTCGAGAATCGCGTTGGTCGAAACCGTCGCGCCGTGACGGAAGGAAAGCACCTCCTCACCCTTGATTCCGGCCCGCTCCAGGCCATTGATCACGCCGTCGAAGTAAGTCGGTGGCGTGGAGGCCACCTTGCCCAGGCGTTGTTCCCCGGTCTCCAGGTTGACGCCGATGACGTCGGTGAAGGTGCCGCCGATGTCGGTGCCGACGACCCAGGTTCTCTTGACTGCCATGCCGATCCCCTTATCCGCGGAAAGCGTCCGCAGCGCGTCTTTCAATACCGAATACTATTCACTATTGAATGCGGACTGTGATGCGGACAAACCCTTAAACGGAAAGAAGCTCACTGAAAACCGCCGGGCGACGGGGGGGCGGCTCAGGGCCTGTTAACACTGTTTTTGGCAGTGCGAACGTGGTTGGAACCGCGCCTAAAGCCCGAGGTACGCCTGTTTGACGCGCGGGTCATCGCTGATCTCGCGCGCCGGCCCTTCGGCGGCAACCCGCCCGTTCTCGATCACGTAGGCGTGCTGCGCGACCTCGAGCGTGCGGTGCACGTCCTGTTCCGCCAGCAGCAGCGTCAGGCCTTCGGCGCTGAGGCGGCGCACGAGCTCGAAGATCTGCAGCGACATCACCGGTGCCAGGCCCAGAGTCGGCTCGTCGAGCAGCATCAGCGCGGGCCGCGCCATCAGCCCCCGGCCGATGGCCAGCATCTGCTGCTCGCCGCCTGACAGCGTCGCGGCGATCTGCGCCTCTCGTTCGTGCAGCTTCGGGAACACGTGATACACGTGATCGAGACCGCGCCGCCATTGCGAGCGCACGCGCAGGTTGATGCCGCCCAGGCGCAGGTTCTCCGCCACGCTCAGGCTGGGAAACACCATCCGGCCCTCGGGCACCAGCACCATGCCGGCCAGGACACGCTTGTCGCACGCGCTGCCCGTGATGTCGGTGCCCTGAAAGCGCAGCCGCCCGCTGCTCACTGGCACCAGTCCTGCCAGCGTCTTCATCAGCGTCGTCTTGCCGGCACCGTTGGCGCCCAGCAGGGCCGTGACGCCGCCCGGGGCCACCTTGATCGACAGGCCGTGGATCACCCGCGTGGCGCCGTAGCCGGCCACCAGGTCGTCGACCTCGAGCAGCGGCGCGCCGCTCATGCGTGCGCCCCGAAGTAGACCGAAAGCACCTTCTCGTTCTCGCCGATCTGCTGCGGCGAGCCCTGCGCGATCAGCTCGCCGTGATGCAGCACGATGATCCGGCTGCATAGCTCCATCAGCGCCCGCATCACATGCTCGATGACCAGCAGCGTGATCCCGCGCGAGGACTGCAAGCGACGCAGCGTCTGCAGCATCTGCGCCACCTCGACCGGCGTCAGCCCCGCCATCACCTCGTCGAGCAGCACCAGCTGCGCGCCGGTGGCGACCGCACGCGCGATCTCGAGGCGCTTCTGGTCGGACAGCGTCAGGTTCGAAGCCGGCGAGCCGGCCACTCGGGCCAGCCCCACTTCGGCGATCACCTCCATGGCAGCGGCGTCGGCCTGGGCGATATCGCGCAGTTTCGCCTTGCCGAACATCGCCCCGGTGCGCACGTTCTCCAGCACCGTCAAAGCCGGGAACGGTTTGACGATCTGGAAGGTACGGGCCACGCCGAGCCCACAGATCTGGTCGGCGCGCAAGCCGACGATCGATGAGCCGGCCAGGCGGATCTCGCCGGTGGTCGGTCTCAAATTGCCGGCGATGAGGGCGAACAGCGTGGTCTTGCCCGCGCCATTGGCTCCCATGATGCCGACGATGCTGCCGGCCTCGACGTCGAAGGAAACACCCGACAGCGCCACCAGGCCGCCGAAGCGCCGGCTCACGTCGCGCACTTCCAGCAGCGCGGTCATGCGGCCCCCACGCTTGTGAGTGCGCTGGCCCTGCAGGCCGCGGCGCCGCGAAACGCGGCGCCTCTTCGGGCTGTCCAAGCCTGCGCAGGCAGGCTCGGAGCCGCAGCCCTCAGCCCCGAGGGGGCCTTCGCGCCTTGGAGCGGTCCAGCGTCGCTCATGCCGCTTGCTCCTGCCTGCGGCGGGCCGGCGAGCGCCATCGCTCCCACATGCCCAGCAGGCCGTCAGGCACCATCAGCACGAACACCACCAGCACCAGTCCGAGGATGATCATGTAGAGCAGCGGCGCCTGCGCCCACAACAGCTCGGCCAGGACGGTGAGGAACAGCACGCCGAGCAGCGGCCCCTTGGCGTCGTCGCCGCCGCCCAGGAGCGCCATCGCGATCACCGTGATGGAGATCATCGGATCGAACACCTGGCCGACCACGAAATAGGTCGAGCGCAGCGCCATCACCGCCCCGACCATGCCCGGGATCGCCGCCGACAACACGAAGGCCAGCAGCTTGTAGCGCACGACCGGCACGCCCAGCGTTTCCGCCGCGACTTCGTTCTCGCGCAATGAACGCAGCCCGTGGCCGAACCGCGAACGGCTGATCCAGGACAGCAACAGCGTCGATGCCGCAGCCAGGCCGAACATGGCGAAATACACCCACATCAGATCGGGCGTGCCGAACAGGATGCGGCTGGCAACGCCACTTGCCGACTCGATCGCCATGATGCTGTACTTCACCAGTTCGGCCAGGCCGAACGTCAGGATCACGAAGTACGGTCCGGCTACGCGCAGCACCGGCAGCCCCACGACAAGCGCGAACAACGCCGCCACCAGGCCGGCGCCAACGATTGCCAGGGGCAGGGGCACCACCTGCCACGTGACCACCACGAGATAAGCGCCCAATCCGTAGAAGACGACATGTCCAAGCGAGACGTAGCCTGTTAACCTGGACAGGACGCACCAGCTCTGGGTGAGCGACACCCACATCAGCAGCGTGAGGCCGGTGCCCACGATATATTCGTTGGCGACGAAGGGCAGCGCAGCCAGCAGCGCGGCGCCGATCGCCAGCCCGGCCAGCCAGGCACGGCTTGAATGTGGCTCACTCATGACCGCACGCGCCCTATGCTTGCGCCCTGCGCCGGGCGAACAGGCCGCTGGGGAACAGCAGCAATGCGCCGACGAAGCAGCCGTACAGCAGCACCGAGCGCAGGTTGGCCGAAGTCAAAGCCACGCCGTAGGTTTCGATCACGCCCAACACGAGTGCCGCCAGCAGCCCGGCCATCACGTTGCCCAGGCCGCCGAGAATGATGACGATGAAGCCGGCGATCGTGAACGGGAATCCCGAAAACGGCGAGAACTGTTCGAGCATCGACATCAGCACGCCCGCCAGCGCCGCGCTGCCAAAGCCGATCGCGAAACTCGCCCATTGCACGCGGTCGACGTCGACACCGACGATGTACGCCGCTTCACGCCGCTCGATCACCGCGCGCATCGCCAGCCCGGCCACACTGCGGCGCAGGAACAGTCCCACGGCGATGCAGGTGACGCCGGCGATCGCCAACGCTGCGATGCGGTTGCCTGTCATGGAGACGTTGCCGATGCGCACCACCTCGCCGAGATACGAATAGGCCCGATTGTTCGGCGTGAAGGCCAGGGCGGCGATGTTTTGCACGATGATCGACAGGCCGAAGAACAGCAGCAGCGAATTGCCTTCGATGCGCCCGGCGTGGCTCGCGCCGGCCGCCAGCAGCCGCCGGAAGATGCCCCGATACACCGCGTAACCCAGCGCTGCGCCCAGCGCCGCCACCACGGGCGCTGCCGCCAGCGGCGACAGCCCCCACAGCGTGAAGGCCCAGAACGCCGCGTACGCGCCGAGCATCACCATGTCGCCATGGGCGACGTTGAGGACCCGCATCGTGCCGTACACCAGGTTCAGCCCCAGCGCCGTGAGCGCATAGAGCGAACCCGTGACCAGCGCCGAGAACAGCAGTTGTCCCGACAGCAGCGTGTCGACCATCGGCGCGCGCGGGCTACCAGCCCTTCTTGGGCTGGTACTGGCCGGTGGCAATGGAGGCGGGCCAGACGATCTGCAGCCGGCCCTTCTGGTATTGCACGAAAGCCGTCGGCGTAATCACGTTCTGCACTCCGTCGAACCTCACCTTGCCATTGATCGTGTCGAAGGTGGTCTTGGCGACCGAGTCGCGGATCTTCTCCTTGTCCAGCCCGTTCTTGGCCACCGCCATCTCCAGGATCTCCAGCGACATCCAGGCCAGCGCCGAGTTCAGAAAATCCGGATCCTCGCCGAACTTCTTGACGTAGGCGTCGTAGAAGGCCTGCGAGCCGGCCCACTCCGCGCGCGGCGACCAGTGCGCCACCGTCACCACCCCGTCGGCCCCGGCCGGCCCCACCGCCTTGGGAAAGAACGCGTCGCTCGGCCCGATCGCCACGAACTGGAACGACGCGGTGATGCCCAGCTCCTTGGCCTGCTTGGCGTACAGCACCGAGTCGCCCGGATAGGACAGCGCCAGGACCGCATCGACATTGGCCTGCTTGACCTGCGTCAGCACCGAGGTCAGGTCCTTGATGTCGGGCGGGTACTCGCTGGACAGCTTGATCTCGATGCCGGCCTTCTTCAGCTCGGGCTCCAGGTGGTTCTTGATTTCCTTGGTAAACGGCAGGATGTTGGCCAGCACCGCCACCGACTTGACGTTCTGCGTCTTCAGGAACGCGGTGAGCTCGGCGCCGATGCGGTCCGGGATCGCGGCGGTGGGAAACCAGATGTAGCCGGGCTTGACCTGGCGCAGCGAGACCGACGCGGCGGTGTTGCCGACCACCGGAAACTTGAACTTCTCCAGCACCGGGGCGATGGCAATGTGAAAGGGCGTGCCCCAGGGGGCCAGCAGCAGATCGACCTTGTCGTCGGTGATCAGCTTCTCGTAGATGCGCACCGCCTGGTCGGGCTTGGACTGGTCGTCGTACATCACGAATTCGACCTTGCGCTTGACTCCGCCCACCGACATGCCGCCACGCGCGTTGACCTGCTCCTTCCACAGCTCGTAGGTGTTCAGCTGCGAGGTCGTCGCATTGGCCAGCATGCCCGTGCGCGCCATCGAAAAGCCGAGCCGCAGGGGCTTGTCGGCTTGCGCCCACGCGCTCCCCGCGCAGCCGAGCGCAGCCAAGGCAAACAGGCCGCTCACGAGCGAGCGGCGGTACAGGGTTGAACTCTTCATCGGGTGCTCCTGTCGGTAGGGAATTGGCAGTGATCGGGTCGCCGACAGCCATCGGGCGCCTGACCGGCTTCTCGAGCGAGCAGGCTCTCTTCTTTTGCGCGTTCTGTCAATAGAGAATACCATTCAGTTTTCTGCGTCGCGGCGATGCAACCATGCAAAACGGTCCTTTGAGCAGCATGGCCAACCGCCCCGCGCCGGCACTCGGTCCGGCAACACGGAATAGCATTTCGCAGTTGGGAGTCCCCCCGCGGTCCTGCCCGGACCGCGGGGGATCGAAGAATCAGGATTGAAAAGGCAACATGGCCCAGACAAAGAAGGAAGGCGTGCGCGACTCGATTCTGGAGGCTGCCTTCCGGCAGTTTTCGGAGCGCGGATACCTCGACACGTCGATCCCCGCGATCGCGCGCGAAGCCGGCATCTCCACCGCCAATGTGTATGTCTATTTCAAGTCGAAGCTGGAGATTCTCTACACCCTTTACGAGCCCTGGCTGACGGAACGCCTCGACAAGCTCGGTCGCTCCCTGCGCGCCGTGAAGGACCCGCGCGAGCGCTTCCAGCGCCTGCTGACGGCGCTGTGGCGCGACCTGCCGCGCGAAAACAACGGGTTCGCGAACAACGTGATGCAGGCGCTTGCCGCCACCAGCGGAGGTGAGGGCTACAGCCCGAATCTGCGCGAACTGTTCCAGACGCGTGTGGCGGAGTGGATCGAGGGCTGCCTGCCGATCCCGCGGCAGGGAAGCATCCAGTTGGCGGGCGTGCTGCTGATGGCGTTCGACGGCTATGCCATGAACGCGCACCTGAGCAATGGAATCACGTGCGATGCCGGAACGCTGCGCCTGTTCCGCGACATGCTGACGGGCCGGTCCGGGATCGAGTTTCCTCCGCGGGCCGCTTGACGCGCCGTCGCCGTTTCAAGCATCACGCTCGGGTTCGCCGCCCGTTACAGGTGCCCTACCGGGCCCGGCATCACCCGACCGCGGCGGCCACGCCGCAGCTTCGCGACCACTGGTTCATCAGCTCGAGCTGCCGCTCGCGCGCGGCTTGCGCGTGGCGCTGCTTGACCGGACCGAAGCCGCGGATGCCGTCGGGCACATTGGCGATCTCGCAGGCCAGCGCGTGGTTGTCCGCACGCAAGTCCTTGACCATCGCACGAACGGTGCGCGCATAGTCTGCGCCCAGCGCCCGCTCCATGCGGCGCTCCGCGGTATACCCGAAGACATCCAGCGGCGTGCCCCGCAGCATTTTCAACCTGGAAAGTTGGCGCAGGACCGGCAACAGCCAGGGCCCGAACGCGCGCTTGGCGGGCTCGCCGGTGATGGCGTCGGGCCGGCTGAACATGGGGATGGCCAGGTGCAGGCGGATCCGCAGGTCGCCATCGAAGCCGGCATGCAGGGATTCCAGGAAATCTTCATGGCTCAACAGGCGCGCCACCTCGTACTCGTCCTTGTAGGCCAGCAGCTTGAATGCGTTGCGCGCAACGCATTCCGTCAGGCGCGTGCTGCCCGGCACGGCACGCGCCTCGGCCTCGCGCACCTGTTCGACGAGCCGCGCATAGCGCCGGGAATATGCCTCGTCCTGGTAGGCCACAAGCTCATCGCGGCGGCGCGCGACCATTTCGTCCAGGCTTTGCGACAGGCGGCGGCCGGCGGGCGCCGGCGCGGCTTGCGCGGCCAGGCGTTCGGTGCCTTCGGGATCGCAGGCGGCACGCCGGCCCCATTCGAAGGCGCGCTGGTTGTCGGCCACGGCCACCGCATTGAGCTCGACGGCCCGCATGATCGCCTCGCGCGACACCGGCACGCAGCCGCGCTGCCAGGCGAAGCCCAACATGAACATGTTGGTGGTGATCGAGTGCCCCAGCAATAGCGAAGCCAGCCGGGTGGCATCGATGAATTCGACGGCATCGTCTCCCACGGCGTCGCGCAGCGACTGCTGCATCGCCGCCAGCGGGAAAGGCTGCTGCGGGTTGCGCACGAACTCCCCGGTGATGGCCTGCGCGGTGTTGACCAGCGCGCGAGTGCGGCCGCGGCGCATCACCGACCGTGCCTCGCTGCCGGTGGACACGACGATGTCGCAGCCGATCGCGACGTCGGCCTGGGCGGTGGCGATGCGCGCCGCGTGCAGCTCGTCGGGACGACGGGCA